>JBIIFW010000205.1:0-4955 GCA_044236985.1 Bradymonadia bacterium
GGTGAGGCAATCGGGACCAAGTTCTCGTGGACCGACGGCGAGCATGTGGTGGGCGTTGCGACGAGCGATCCGCGCTGTCTGCCGGTGGTAGCAGCGTCTGATCTTGCATCTCTAGGCGAAGGTGAGCCCGCGCCGCCCTACGCGGTCGCGATGACGCGCGGCGGCCGGTGCCTTCGGATCTCGCTGGCAGGCTTTGCGGAGCCGTCGACGGTGAACGGTCGGCTCTTCATGCGGACCGAACCGAGCTTTGCCGAGGACCGGGTAACGCAGGTCTGGGTGAGCGATGGCAAGGAGACGGTGGCGGTGGTGACGCGCAAGGGTCGTGCGTTGCTCTTTGCGGTGGGCGAGATCAACGTGGTGGCCGGCGCCGGCAAGGGTGTGATGGCGACGAAGCTGGATGAGGGGGACAGCCTCCTTGGCTTTGCGCTGCTCGGTGTCCGTGAGGGGATCGAGGTGGAGACGAACAAGGGGCGGGTGGAGCCGATCCGGCTCAAGAAGTTCCCTGTGACGTCGCGGGGAGGAAAGGGCCGTGAGCTGATCCGGACCGGCTATCTGTCGCGGATGTTGCCTTTGGTGACGGAGGTGCGGCTGAAGGCAGAGGAGGAGCCTGCGGCGGAGGAGGGGGCGCCGAAGCCGGCGGGCCGTCGGAAGCGGCCCGAAGGCTAGGGGATAGAGAGAGGCTGGAAGGCAGACGAGAGACTTGAACGCAGGAACGAAAGCCATGTCGAACCAAACCTATGATGCCGCCCAGATCACAGTCCTCAAGGGGCTCGAGCCGGTGCGGAAGCGGCCGGCGATGTACATCGGCGGTACGGACGCGCGCGGTCTGCATCACCTTCTCTGGGAGGTGGTGGACAATGCGGTGGACGAGGCGTTGAACGGGCACGCGAGCTTCATCGAAGTGGTGTTGCATGCCGATCAGCGGAGTGTGAGCGTGACAGATAACGGTCGCGGCATCCCGGTCGACATGCACCCGACGGAGAAGCGGAGCGCGCTGGAGGTGATCTTCACGACGCTGCATGCGGGCGGGAAGTTCGAGCAGGGCAGCTACATGCGCTCTGGCGGCTTGCATGGCGTGGGCAGCTCGGTGGTGAACGCGCTGTCGGCGGAGCTGGTCGCGACCGTGAAGCGGGGCGGGAAGCGGCATGAGCAGCGCTACGAGCGGGGCATCCCGATGGCGCCGATCCGGGTGGTGGGCGATGCGATCGGGACGGGCACGACCATCTTCTTCCGGCCCGATTCCGAGATCTTCGAAGAGACCCGTTTTGACACCGAGACGATCGCGGAGCGGTTGGAGAACAAGTCCTACCTGACGCCCGGTCTGCGGGTGGTCTACAAGGATGAGGGGAAGGGGACGCGCACGGAATACAAGGCCGAGGGCGGGATCGCGGACTACCTGACGAAGCTGGTTGTGCGGTCGGGCGCGCCGGTGACGCATCCGGAGCTGATGCGGTTTTCGGCCAAGGACACCGACGGCAAGGGCACCCAGGTGGATGTGGTGCTTCAGTGGACGGAGAGCACCAATGAGGTGGTGCTGTCGTTTGCAAATGGCATCCCGACGGCAGATGGCGGAACGCATGAGGCGGGCTTTCGCGACGGCGTTTCGGATGCGCTGATGAACTACCTTGAGGCCCACAACGCGATTCCGCGTGGCCTTGAGGTGAAGCGGAGCGACGCGCGTGAAGGCATCATCGCGATCGTGAATGTCTTTCTGGCCGATCCGCAGTTCCAGGGTCAGACGAAGGATCGGTTGAACAACCCCGAGGTGAAGTCGGCGGTGGGTGCGCTGGTCCGGTCGGAGCTGGAGCGTTACCTGCACAAGAATGCGAGTACGGGCAACGCCATTGCCTTCCGGATTTTGCAGGCCGCTCGTGCCCGCGCAGCGTCGCGCTCTGCGGCCAACGAGGTGCGGCGGAAGAAGCCGATGAGCCACAAGCTCAATCTGCCGGGCAAACTGGCGGACTGCAGCTCGAGCGATCCGAACGACTCGGAGCTCTTCATCGTTGAGGGCGACTCGGCCGGCGGCTCAGCGAAGCAGGGTCGGGACCGGCGGACCCAAGCGATCCTGCCGCTGCGCGGCAAGGTGCTCAACGTGGAGCAGGCGAACGACAAGAAGGTGCTCGGCAACAAGGAGCTCGAGGATGTGCTGTCGGCGCTGGGGTGCGGTTCGGGCAAGGACTACGACGAGAGCAATCTTCGGTATGGCCGGGTGATCCTCTTGATGGATGCCGACTCGGATGGGCATCACATCAGCACGCTGCTGCTGACCTTCTTTTATCGGTACCTGCTGCCACTGATTCAGGCTGGCCGGGTCTACGTGGCGCAGCCGCCGCTCTACCGGGTGGATGTGTCGAAGGAGACGCACTGGGCGCTCGACGATCGGGAGCGTGACAAGTTGCTGGCGCAGATCGAGAAGAAGCGGTCTGGCACGAAGGTGCAGATCACCCGGTTCAAAGGTCTGGGTGAGATGAACCCGAAGACGCTCTTCGACACGACGCTGGATCCGAAGAAGCGGAGGCTGCTGCGGGTGACGATTCCGCCAGAGATGGTGCTTGAGACCGAGACGACCATCGGCGGGTTGATGGGCAAGGATCCGGCGGTGCGGTTTGCCTTCATCATGGACAACGCGCACCGGGCGGACGAGCTCGATGTCTAGGGTCGGCTAGCCGCCGAAGAGGCGGCGGAGCAGCGAGGGTTTGCTCAGTGGCGGCGGCGTTGCGAGGGCCGGTGCCGGACCTGAGCGGAGGATGGGGTTGTGGGCGCATCGCATCGCCCAGGCCATCTCGTCTGCGGAGGAGAAGCGATCTGCTGGGTTCTTTGCGGTGGCCCGCTGGACGACCCGGTTGAGCTCGTCTGCGTGCGTCGGTGGAAGCGCGGGGGTGGGTGCGCCGAGCTGGAGGCTGATGACCTCCATGGCGTTGTCGCCGGGGAAGGCCTCTTCGCCGGTGAGCATGCGGTAGAGGAGGAGCCCGACGGCGTAGAGGTCTGCGCGATAGTCGAGGTCACCCGTGCCGCGCGCCTGTTCGGGGCTCATGTAGTGTGCGGTGCCGGGGGCGAATCCGGCCTTGGTGAGCGCTTTGACGCGGCCCTGCCCGATGTCGAGGATCTTGGCGAGGCCGAAGTCGAGGACCTTGACCGTGTGGTTGAGGAGGTCGCTCCAGCTCTCGTGGTCTGGTTCAGGGATGCCGAGCCGCATGGAGAGGGAGCCGCCGGCCTGGGGTTCGGTGATGAGGTGGTCGGGGACGGCGACGAGGATGTTGTCGGGCTTGAGGTCGCGGTGGAGGATGCCCTGCTGGTGGGCTGCAGAGAGGGCGGCGAGGAGCGCTGCGGTGAGGTGGACCGCTTCGCGTGCGGAGAGTGGGCCGCGTGCCTCGAGGAGGCGAGAGAGCGGGAGCCCGCGGACGAGTTCGAAGGCGAGGTAGGGGGTGGTAACACCGCCCTCTTCGTCGAGGCGTCCTGCGGTGACGAGGCTGGTGATGGAGGGGTGGCTGAGCTTGGCAGTAACCTCGGCCTCGCGCTCGAAGCGGAGCAAGTATTCGTCTTGGCGTTTGATCTTTTCGTGGAGGGATTTGAGGGCGACGAAGCCGCCGTCGCGGAGGTCGTCGGCGGCGTAGACCATGCCGAAGGTTCCTGCGCCGATGACGGAGCGGATGCGGTAGCGTCCGTCGATGGTGGCGTTGGGTAGGAAGGCTTCGGACATGGTCGTGGGGCTCGTGGAGGAGACTAGAGCTTGGCGGAGAAGAGCATGGCTCCGATACCCGCCTCGATGAGGAGGCCGCCGAAGTTCTTGGGGTGGGGTTCGCGGTCGACGACGATGGAGATAGCGCGGGCGATCGCGGCGCCAAACCATCCTGCGGCCACGACGGCGTAGGTGTCGGCTGTGTTGAGGAGGAGCATCGCGACGCCGAGGCCGAGGAAGATGCCGCCGAAGGTGGCGCGCATCTCGGAGAGGCCGAGCTTGCCGAGCGGCTGAAGGGAGATTTCGGCGGCGACGCGGGCAGGGATGAGGAGTCCTGCGAGCCCGATGAGGAGGTGGAGGACGGCCGCTGCGGCGGCAATGGGGAAGGGCTGGAACATGTTCGGCCTCGTGGTCAGGGCGGGCGTTTGGCGCGTGCACGCCAGGCCTGGAGCCGGGTGGAGATGGTGGCCTCGTGGCCGCGGTCGGAGGGCTGGTAGTAGCGGCGTCCGATGAGTTCGTCTGGGAGATAGTCTTCGGGGGTGTAGGCGCCCTCGAAGTCGTGGGGGTATTTGTAGGCTCGGTTGCTGGCGTGTGGCGGGCCTTGGCCGATGACCTGGCGGAGGTGGTGGGGGACAGTGAGCGCGCCGTGCTGCTTCACATCTTTGAGGGCGGAGCCGTAGGCGGTGATGACGGCGTTCGATTTGTGGGTGGTGGCCAGATAGGTGGCGCACTGGGTGAGGGCGAGGACGCCTTCGGGGAGGCCGATGAGCTCGAAGGCGGCGGTGGCGGCGGTGGCGACCTGGAGCGCCTGCGGGTCTGCATTGCCGACATCTTCGGAGGCGAAGATGACCATGCGGCGAAGGAGGAAGCGGGGGTCTTCGCCGGCCTCGAGCATGCGGAGCATGTAGAAGAGGGCGGCGTCTGGATCGCTGCCGCGCATCGACTTGATGAAGGCGCTGGCGAGCATGAAGTGGTGGTCGCCATCCTTGTCGTAGTCGAGGATCTTCTTCTGGAGGGCCTCTGCCATGGTGGCGGCCGAGATGGTCTCTTGGCCCGCATCGGTGGTGAGGCGTGCGGCGACTTCGAGGCCGCCGAGCGCGGCGCGGGCGTCGCCTGCGGCGTGGTCGACGAGGTGGTCGCGTGCGGCCGGTTCGAGGGTGAGGAGGAGTTGTCCGAGGCCGCGGGTTGGGTCGATGAGGGCGCGGTCGACGAGCCCGCCAAGCTGCTCCGCGGTGAGGGTGAGGAGGGAGAGGATCTGGCAGCGGGAGCGGAGCGC
>JBIIFW010000206.1:0-4943 GCA_044236985.1 Bradymonadia bacterium
CGCGGCGCGATCCTGCTGCTGGGGCGCGTGCGCTGGCGCGGCTGCGGGCCGACCTGGGCGAGGGAGCGGTGGGGCGGCTGGAGCAGCGGCCGGGCCATCTGCCCGAGGCGCAGAGCCTCTTTGTGCCCTGCTCCGGCTTCCGCCCTGCGCAGCCCTGCAGGAAGGCGGTGCGGCTGCTCGTGCGCCACCTGCAGGACCGGCCGATTCCGCTGGAGAGCCGGCAGCGGAGCGAGCCGGATGGATGGCTGGTGGCGGGGCTTGCGGCGGGGCCGGTGGATGAGCGGTCGGGGCCCTTTGTGATCTCGGGCGGCTGGTGGGCGCGGGAGGTGCGGCGGGACTACTACTTTGTGAAGACGCGGCGGGGCGACCTGCTCTGGATCTACCACGACCGGGTGCGGCGGAAGTGGTTCCTGCAGGGCGGTGTGGCATGAGCGGGGCGGTCTGAGATGTATGCGGCGCTCTGGTGCAAATCGAACTACTCCTTTCTGGAGGGTGCGAGCCACCCCGAGGAGCTGGTGGAGCAGGCCCATCTGCTGGGGCTGCAGGCGCTGGCGATCACCGATCGCGACGGGCTCTACGGGGCGGCGCGGGCCCACATCAAGGCGCGGGAGCTGGGGCTTCCGCTGATCTTGGGGGCGCAGGTGACGGTGGAGGGGAGCGAGCGGGTGGTGCTGCTGGCGCGATCGCGGCAGGGCTATGCGCAGCTCTGCCGTCTCATCTCTGCGGGGCGGCTGCGGTCGCCGAAGGGGCAGTTTTCGATGGGGCGGGACGAGCTGTGCGAGCATGCCCACGACCTGGTCGCGCTCTGGGCGCCGGAGCCGCTCGCGCTGCGGAGCGGGCTGGAGGAGCGGTCTGCGGAGGAGTCGTTCGACCTCGCGTCGCTGCGGACGGGGCGCTCGCTGGATGGCTGGGTGGAGCAGCTGCGCGGGGCCTTCGGCGAGCACCTCTACCTGCGGCTGGCGCGCCACCGCGAGCCGAGCGAGCCGGAGAACGAGGTGCGGCTGCGGGCGCTGCAGGCGCGGCATGGGCTGCGCTTTGTGGCGGCGCCGGAGCTGCTCTACCACACGCCGCAGCGGCGCATGCTGCAGGATGTGCTGACCTGCATCCGGCATGGGCGGCGGCTGAGCGAGGCGGCGGGCTGCACGCAGCCCAACGCGGAGCATGCGCTGCTGAGCGGCCATGCGATGGCGGAGCGGTATGCCGATCTGCCGGAGGCGGTGGCGGCGACGCGGCGGATTGCGGAGAGCTGCCGCTTCTCGCTCGATGAGATCCGCTACCGGTATCCGTCGGAGGAGCTGCCCGACGGCTCCACCTCTGCGCAGGCGCTTCGGCAGCGGGTGACGGAGGGTGCGGCCTGGCGGTATGGCGGCGAGGTGCCGGAGGCGGTGAAGGTGCAGCTCGAGCGGGAGCTGGGGCTCATCGAGGAGCTCGACTACTGCGGCTACTTTCTGACGATGCACGAGATTGTGCGCTTCTGCCGGAGCCGCTCCATCCTCTGCCAGGGCCGGGGCTCGGCAGCCAACTCGGCGGTCTGTTTCTGTCTGGGGATTACGGCGGTGGATCCCGTGCGGATGGGGCTGCTCTTTGAGCGGTTCATCTCGCGGGAGCGGGCCGAGCCGCCCGACATCGATTTGGACATCATGCATGCGCGGCGGGAGGAGGTGATCCAGTTCGTCTACGAGCGGTATGGGCGGAGCCGTGCGGCGATGGTGGCCAACGTGATCCGCTACCGGGGCAAGTCGTCTGTGCGCGAGGTGGGCAAGGTGCTGGGGATGGCGGAGACGACGCTGGACCGGCTCTCGAAGACGGTTTCGTATGGCGGCGGTCTGAACGCGGAGCAGCTCGCTGCGGCGGGGCTCGATCCGCAGCTCCCCGTGCACCAGCACCTGATGGCGCTGACGGCGGAGATTGAGGATACGCCGCGCCACCTCTCGATTCATCCTGGCGGCTTTCTGCTGGGCCACGAGCCGGTGCACGACCTGGTGCCGATCGAGAATGCGTCGATGCCGGGCCGAACGGTCATTCAGTGGGACAAGTATGATGTGGAGGCGCTGGGGCTCTTCAAGGTGGACCTGCTAGGGCTGGGTGCGCTGACCCACATCGACCTCTGCCTGAAGCTGATTGGCGAGCAGCATGGACGGGTGCTGACGCCGGCGACGATTCCGGCGGAGGACCCTGCGACCTACGACCTCATCTGTGCGGCCGACACGATTGGGGTCTTTCAGATTGAGAGCCGGGCGCAGATGGCGATGCTGCCCCGTCTGCGGCCGCGGACCTTCTACGATCTGGTGATTGAGGTGAGCATTGTGCGGCCGGGGCCGATCAGCGGCGACATGGTGCATCCCTACCTGCGGCGGCGGCGCGGGGTGGAGGCGGTGGAGTATCCGCACCCGTCGCTGGGGCCGGTGCTGGAGAAGACGCTGGGGATTCCGCTCTTTCAGGAGCAGGTGATGAAGCTGGCGATGGTGGCGGCCGACTACACGCCGGGCGAGGCCGATCAGCTGCGGCGCGACATGGCGGCCTGGAAGAGCCGGGGGAAGATGGAGCACCACCGTGACCGGCTCATCGAGCGGATGGGGCGCAAGGGGATTGCGCGGGAGTTTGCGGAGCGGGTCTTTGAGCAGATCAAAGGGTTTGGCGAGTATGGGTTTCCCGAGAGCCACGCGGCGAGCTTTGCGCTGATCAGCTATGTGACGGCCTGGCTGCGCACCCACTACATGCCGGAGTTCACCTGCTCGCTGCTCAATGCGCAGCCGATGGGATTTTACTCGCCTGCGACGCTGATTGAGGATGCGCGGCGGAAGGGGGTGGATGTGCTGCCGGTGGACATTCACCGGAGCGCGAATGACTGCACGATGGAGTCGGGGGCGGTGCGGATGGGGCTGCGGTATGTGAAGGGGCTGGGCGAGCGGGAGCGGCGGCTGCTGGTGGAGGCGCGGGCGCTGGGTTCGTTCGAGAGCATTGAGCAGCTGGTGGCGCGGACGGGGCTGGGGCCGGCGCCGCTCGAGGCGCTGGCTTCGGCGGGTGCGCTGGCGCCCTTTGGCGGGGGGCGGCGGGCCTCGCTCTGGGAGGTGGTGGGGCGGGCGCGGGAGCGCGACACCACGCTGCCGCTGCAGTCGCGGGAGGAGGCACCGCTCTTTGCGCCGCTCAATGCCTTTGAGGAGATTGCCTGGGACTTTGATGCGACGGGCCACTCGACGCAGGGCCATCCGCTGCTGCCGCTGCGGGAGCAGCTTGTGGCGATGAAGCTGCCGGATGCGCAGACGGTGAGCGGCATGCGGGACGGCACGCAGACCCGGTTTGCGGGCATCGTCATCTGCCGGCAGCGGCCGAGCACGGCGTCGGGGGTGCTGTTTATGACGCTGGAGGATGAGACGGGGTTTGTGAACCTGGTGGTCTGGCCGTCGGTCTATGAGCAGTACCGGCTGCTGGTGCGGACGAGCTCGTTTCTGGGGGTGACGGGGCAGGTGCAGCAGCAGGAGGGTGTGGTGCATCTGGTGGCGGAGCGGTTCTGGGCGCCGCAGGGGCTGCAGGTGCCGGCGCAGCCCGTGAGTTACGACTTCCGGTAGGTGGTGCGCCTTCCTGCACATCGCTGCATCAGAAGGAGAGACTCTCTCCCCGGTAGCGACCATGCAGAAGCAATATCTCATCTACGGCGGTTCGCGCGGCATCGGCGAAGCGCTGGCGCGACGGCTTTCTGCCGCCGGTCACAAGCTCCATCTGGTGGCGCGGGACGAGGCGCGTCTTGCGGCGATTGCGGGCGAGCTCGGAGCCACCTTCACGGTGGGTTCGGTGGAGGACGAGGCGCTCTTCGGGCAGGTGGCTGCGGCTGTGCAGGGCGGGCTCGACGGGCTGGCCTACTGCCCCGGGACGCTCAACCTGCGGGCACTGCAGCGGCTGACGGCAGCCGACTTTGCGCGGGACTTCCGCATTCATGCGCTGGGCGCAGCGCTGGCGGTGCAGGCTTCGCTCCCCGCGCTCAAGCTGGCGGAGGCAGCCTCGGTGGTCTTCTTCAGCAGCGTGGCGGTGCGGCAGGGTTTTGCCTCGCATGCGTCGGTGGCGATGGCGAAGGGTGCGGTGGAAGGGCTGACGCTCTCGCTGGCGGCCGAACTGGCGCCGCGGGTTCGGGTGAATGCGATTGCGCCGTCGCTGACGGTGACGCCGCTCACGGCCGGGCTGACGGCGAACGAGAAGATGGCCGAGGGGCTGGCGCAGAGCCATCCGCTGCAGCGGCTCGGACGGGCCGATGATCCTGCCGCGCTGGCGGCCTTCCTGCTGGGGGACGAGGCCTCGTGGATGACGGGCCAGATCATCGGCGTGGATGGCGGTCGCGGCACGCTTCGGACGAAGGGGTAGGGGCATGCCGCGCGGGATTGCAAAGAGCGCGTTGCCGACCAAGGTCTGCCCTGTCTGCCGCCGGCCGTTTGCCTGGCGGAAGAAGTGGGAGCGGGTGTGGGCGCATGTTGTCTACTGCTCGGAGCGTTGCCAGCGGGCGGCGAAGACGAGCAGCGCCGCGAAGCAGGTCTAGGGCGGGTTAGCGGGCTTGGCCGTAGCGGGCTTTGCGGGCTTCGGTGAAGGCCCACCAGGGGAGGGGCGGGCCGCCCTCGGCGAAGGCGACGGCGGCCATGAAGGTGTCGAGCACGCAGGGGTCTTGGCGGCCCCCTGTGAGGGCCTCGAGGCGGCGGTAGAGTTCGAAGGGGTCTTGGCCGGCGAGCTGCTGCGGGGTTTCGAGGCCGAGCAGCAGGAAGTCGCGGGCCATGGACGGGCCGATGTTGGGCAGATCTTGGTGGCGGCGGGCCTTGGAGATGTGGTCGGCTTTCATGGGAGCGGGTCGATGAGGAGGGAGCTGCCGGCGGCGGGCGGTGCGACCTGCACAAAGCCGTTCAGGCCGGCCCAGACGAAGAGGTGGTGGGGGTCGAGAACGACCTGTCGTTCACGGGTCA
>JBIIFW010000207.1:0-4927 GCA_044236985.1 Bradymonadia bacterium
CGTTGAAGGTGGCACCCGTCGTGCCGGCCCGAGCTGCGTACTCCCACTCCGATTCGGTGGGGAGCCGGTAGCCGGCACAGGAAACCCCTGCGAAGAGGGGCGAGGCCGCGCCAGCGAGGGTGCCGCTACCCCAGCCCGTGGTGGTGGAGGTGAGGGTGCCGAGGTCGTAGCAGGCTGGAAGCCCTTCGGCCTCCGACAGCCCGTTTGCGTAGGCCATCGCGGCGCGCCAGTCGACCAACTCCACCGGCCCGGTCGGGTTGGCGTTGGAGCTGGTGCAGGTGGTGCCCGTGGTGGTCTGGAAGCAGGAGGGGTTGGTGCCACCCGACCTGGCCGTCCAGTCTGCCTGGGTGACCTCCTTCTCGCCCAGGAAGAAGGGGCGGGTGATGGTCACCTGGTGCTGCGTCTCATCGGGCTGGCGGCCGGTCTCGGTCGCGGGCGACCCCATGATGTAGGTGCCGCCGGGGATGTAGTTCATGCCGGCTGGGGCGCACCGGTCGTTCGCGGTGCCCGCAGGCCCCGTCGCGCAACGGCCGCTCGCACAGTCGATGTTGCCGGTGCAGAGGCTGCCGAGCGCCAGCTTGCAGTCGCCGTAGGTCGAGCCCGAGCTCCAGCTCTGCACACCCGTCGAGGCGCCCACCGTGCAGGTCTTGTCGTTGGTCAGGCAGAGGCCGCCCTCGACATGATAGCCGGTCGCACAGCCGGTGGGGATGCAGCTCCCGTAGCCGCTGCCGTTCCAGGTCGCGTTGCCCGAGATGGTGCCGGCTCCCGTCGGTGCGCAGCCGATGACATCGGGCTCGCAGGCGGCGCCGCCGTCGTGGAAGCCGGTGGGGCAGACGAGCTGCAGCTTGGGGTGCACCGCGCTCCGCACGAGCCGGATGCCAGCCGTCCATAACACTGATGTTGGGTCAGCCCTTTCGAAATTCGCGGCCCGCGGGAGGAGATTGACATACAGGTAGCCGAGCGCCGCCTTGTAACTGCCCGTTGCCGGACCGGTCGGATCGGTGACGGCGCCTGCCGTGTAGCCTATCCAGTCGTTCCCCCACTCACCCACGTTCGCCAGCATGTCGTAGAGACCCCACGCGTTGGGCGCCTTCTGTGCGATCGGCGTGCTGCTATAGAGGCCGCCAGTATAGCCGGGTTGGTTGGAGATGGCGGCAATCTGCGTGGCCGTTGGGCCCGGCGCCCCGGGCGTGGTCGCATAGTTGGCGCCCGTGGTGCCGGCGCGGGCCGCATACTGCCACTCCGCATTGGTGGGCAGCCGGTAGCCCGTGCAGCCGACGCCGGCGAAGTCGATGGCCAGGGTAGAAGAGCCGGCGCGCCAGTTGGCCTCATTCGTGGCACCGCTCGACGGCTGGCGCTCCGTGTAGCAGGGGGTCAGGTTCTCGGCGACGGAGCGGGCGTTGGCGTAGCCCACCGCCGAGGTCCAGTTCATATAGGAGCTCGCGAGGGTCGTACTTCCGCCGGCCACCGAGGCCAGGCTGTTCCACTCGGCCTGGGTCACCTCGGTACGGCCCATGAAGAAGGGGCGGGTGATGGTGACGGTGCGCTGAATCTCCTCAACAGCGCGGCCCGCCTCGGTCTGGGGCGAACCCTGCAGGTAGGTGCCGCCGGGGATGAAGTTCATGCCGGCCGGGGCGCAGCGGTCGTTGGCGGTGCCCTCCGGCGCGGTCGCACAGTTGCCGCTCTCACAGTCGCCGTTGGCGAGGCAGGCGGCCGCGAGCGGCAGCTTGCAGGCGGCATAGAGGCCGGTCGCCGGGTTGTAGCTGGTGGTGCCCACGCCCGTAGCAGAGGAGCATGCCTGCATGTTGGCAACGCAGACCTGAGAGCCCGAGGCGCCCTCGAGGTGGTAGCCGCTCGCGCAGGCGGTGGCCGAGCAGCTGCCGAAGCTGGCGGTGTCGGCGCTCCATGTGCGCGAGGCTGCGGAGGCGTTCTCCAGCGCACAGGCGAGGCTGTTCACATCGCAGAGGTTGCCGCTCTCGTGCATGTTCGCCGGGCAGGCGATGCCGGCCGCCTTGGGCAGCACCGCCGTCCGGGCCAGCCGGCTCGACGCGGTGTAGCTTTCGCCCTTGGGCCATCCGCCATTCACGCGATAGGCCGCCCGAGGCAGAAAAGATCCGCTCGCAGTGTCCTCGTAGGACAACCCCTGGCCAGTCACCAGGCTACTCGACAGCCCTGCGTCGGTGCTGCCGAAGGCGGTTCCGAAGAAGGGGTCGTCATAGTTGGCGGCCGCGGCGAGCGCCGCAGGCGCATTGAAGGCCAACTCCCATTGCCCACCGAACATGTCGTAGAGACCCCATGCGTTGGGACGCCGGTAGCCCACACTCGAGCCATCGTTCATGAGGATCAGGGCGTTGTTCGCTGCACGCGACTGGCCGTCGACCCCTGCGTTGTAGGTAGCCCCCGTGGTGCCGGCGCGGGCCGCATACTCCCACTCGGCGTCGGTGGGCAGCCGGTAGCCGGTGCAGGTGGGGCCGACGAAGGTTGGCGTGGTGCAGCCAGCGCCGAGGTTGCCAGCCGTAAAGGCAGAGGTGAGGCAGGCCGAGGCGTAGCACTGCTCCAACCCCTCGGCGTCGGAGCGGGCGTTGGCATAGGCCAACATGCTCCACCAGGTCATGTTTATCGACGTGGCGGCATAAGAGCCTGTCGGGTTGTCGATGCCGAAGACGGCCCGCTGGGTCGGCTCGAGCCGCGACAGGTAGAAGGGGCGGGTGATGGTCACCTTCTGCTGCCTCTCGGCAGTGTTGCGGCCCATCTCACTCAGGGGTGAGCCCATCACAAAGGAGCCGGCGGGGATGAGGACCAGGTCGCCGTCGAGCTGGCGCTGGTTGGGCACACAGACCTTGAGCGCGGTGGGGATGGTGGCGGCAGTGCCGTTGTGGCGCTGACCCAGCGAACAGGCAGACGAGGCGCACTGATTGTCGGCGGTGCAGGCCTCGCCGATCTCCAAGCCCTTGGTCACCACCAGCTCGTAGCTGATCGAAGCGGTCGTGGCGGGGAGTGTGTTGCTGGTGGCCACCAGATAGTAGGTGCCGGCGACGGGGGCGCGGAAGGTGATGCGGGCGGCGGTGAGACGGCCACCGTCGTTGTCGGTGGCGAGCGGCCCGCACTGGGTCACGCCGTCGGCCGTGGCATCGCCATAGAGCAGCAGGTAGGGATCCATGTCGCCCGCGGGGTTGCGGAGCGTGGCGACCATGGTCTCGCCGGCCAGCAGCGTGACGGAGTACTTGTCGGAGCGGGTGTTGACGACCGCGCTCGCGCTGTCGCGGAAGCCGCCGATGGAGTCGCCCGACGTCAGCGTGCCGTTCACCGTGTTGGTGGCAAGCGTAAGGCCGGTCACAAGGCCGGTGGTGCCGCAGACGTTGGGGCCCGACTCGACTGTGCGGCTGGCGACGGGGGCACACTCGGTGCCCTGCGCCACGGAGCCCGCGGGGCACTTGGTACAGGCACCAAACTGGATTCCATCCCAGCTCTGGAAGCCGCTGATGCCCGCGCTCAGGCAGGCCCGCTGGTCGGGCTCGCAGGTCGCGGTGGTGGCGTTGAAGTGGAAGGCACCCGCGCAGCCGCCCGCGCTCGGCGCACGGACGACCGTCCGCACCAGGCGGAAGCCCGTGTATTGGCTGTAGAGTTGCTGCGAGGCCGCACAGCCATTCACACTGGCCAATCCTCCCGTGAACACGAAAGGGGTCGAGGCACCGTTGTTTTGGTATCCGCGCCAGACGACTTTCGCCGGCTCCCAAGGACAGCTCCAAGCAGAGGTAAAGGCGCCCTCATAGTCGACGGTGTTGGGGCCGCCATCTCCAGGATACACAAGCGTGCCGTACGACGACGCGTTGCCGTACACGATACCAGCATAGTATCCAAACCCGCCGGTCCACTCAATGGCGTTGCCGAACATGTCATAGAGACCCCACGGATTCGCTAAACCCTGCTTCACCACCATGTTGCCGCTCGTCACGCGCCAATTGCCGTGGGGACCGGCGCTGTCTCCCCAAGGATAGGCCGTGGTGGTCCCGGCCCGCGCTGCATACTCCCACTCCATCTCGGTGGGGAGCCGATACCCCTCGCACTCCAGCGGCTGGCGCCTGCCATCGGAAGTCACAAACACTTGGGTGTAGGTACTGATGTTGGCGGGAAGCGATGACTCCGTCAACACGCCCCCATCTAACACGCGACCATCCGTCCAAGTGTCTGAACCGTAGACGATCCTGTAGCAGGGTGGCAGCCCCTCGGCCAAGGAGCGGGCGTTGGCGTAGGCAGCAACGGCAATCTGATCAACCGAGGTTGCTGCGCCGTCTGCACCATCGTAGCCGTTACCGCCCGTAGCCACGCCGCCCGAGAGCCCCTTCCACTCACCGCGCGTCGTCTCCGTCTCGTCCATGAGGAAGGGGCGGCTGATGGTGAAGGCGCTGGTGCCCGAATCAGAGGCGCGCCGGAACGAACCCGCGGGGATGTAGACCATGCGGGGCGCAGCGCATCGGTCGTTGGCCGTGCCGCTGGCCTGGGTGGTGCAGTAGCCGCTCTGGCACTGGGCGTCGGAGACGCAGAGCGTGCCCAGGTCGCCGAGGCAGAGCGAACCCTTGGCAATGTAGCCGGCGTTGCAGATCAGGTCGCTGACGCTGCTGCTGCCGGCCTGCGAGAGCCCCTGACCTACCACGGTGGTGCTCCCGGGGAGGGTGACAGAGACCATCTGGCCTGCCGGAATGCAGCCCCCTGCGGAGACCACAAAGCCGGGTGGGCAGCTCCCATCCACAGGGGTTGGCTTGACCGACCGGACGAGCCGGAAGCCTGTCGCGGGATCCTTGCCACCCGCGGGGGCATCGGCGTCGAAGGGGTAGCCGTTGCTCGCGGTGTCGATGCTCCGCTTGTAGATGGGCTCGAAGGCGAGTCCAAAGGGGGGCGAGAAGACGTTGTCGCCACCACGCCGGAC
>JBIIFW010000208.1:0-4911 GCA_044236985.1 Bradymonadia bacterium
CGTGCCCCAGTTTGAACTCGATGACCAGACCCGCGCCATGGTCGTCTCCGCCATCGGCGATCGCGCCGATGCAATGCGCCTCTGGTTCGAAGTCGTCGAGGGGCGAAAGTATGTGGTCGTCGGCCCGCGCCAGGCCATCTTCGGACAGGCGCCCGAGTGGGTGATCGGGGAGGGCGAGTTCCTCGCCTTCAACGACGAACGGATGAACCGCGACGACTCCCGAAACTTCGGGCCACTGCCGGAGGCGGCCATCGCGGGCAAGCCGCTCTTCATTGTCCACCATGGCGGCCAGTCCGACCAGGTCGGCCGCGTCAGCATGAGGGTGCAGCCACGCGAAACCGCCGCAGCCCTGCAGCAAACGGCGAAACCTGCCCCTGCCAAGTGAGCCCCAGATGATCTCCTGCGACCTCCGGAGCGACACCGTCACACAGCCCACACCCGCGATGCGTGCTGCCATCGCGGCGGCCCCCGTGGGTGACGATGTCTTCGGTGAAGACCCAACCATCCGCGCACTTGAGCTCCACGTTGCCGCGCTCCTCGGGTTGGATGACGCCGTCTTCACCGCGAGCGGCACCATGGCCAACCAGCTCGCGCTTATGAGCCACTGCCGGCGGGGCGACAGCGTTGTCGTTCCCCGCAACTCCCACATGGTGCTCTTCGAGACGGGCGCCTCTGCCGCAATCTCAGCCATCCAGACCTTCGAGGTCGGTGACGACGGCCATTTCGACGGCGACGATGTCCGCGCCGCAGCGCGCTCCAACGCCTACATCTATCCTCCGACGCGGCTCGTGGTCGTCGAGAACACCCACAACTTCGCAGGGGGCCGCGTCACAGACGCCGCCCGCATGAGCCACATCGCCGAGGCCACCCGCGGGCTCGGCATTCCGCTCCATGTGGACGGCGCCAGACTCCCCCACGCCGCCGCTGCGACCGGCCTCTCCATGGGCGAACTGGTCGTCGGCGCAACCTCCGCCTCCATCTGCCTCTCCAAGGGGCTCGGAGCACCCATGGGCAGCGTCCTGGCGGGTCCTATCGACTTCATCCAGACCGCGCGCCGCTACCGCCGCATGCTTGGCGGAGGCCTCCGACAGGCCGGCCTCATGGCAGCTGGCGGGCTCTATGCGCTCGACCAACACATGGGCGATCTCCGCCTCGACATCGACCGTGCCCGCGCCCTCGCAGCGGCGCTCTCCGAGACCTCAACATTCGCCCCCATCAGCCAGCCCGATTCCAACATCGTTGTCGCTCAGACCGTCGGCTGGGATGCCGAGGCAGCGCTCGCAGCTCTGGCCAACAGGGGCCTGCGCGCCATGGCCTTCGGGCCCAGCCGGGTTCGCTTTGTCCTGCATCGCGACATCACCGAGGAGGCCTTCCAGGCGGCGCTCGCAGCGGTCCGGTCGGTTCAACCCTGACGCCAGAAGTTTGACTCCGATCTTCTGCGAAGTAGCCCTCAACGAGTCCCCCTCACGCGAGGTCACCGATGAGCATCGAACGCCGTGCATCGCAGCGCCGCCCCGCCGGCTTCTTCCTCAACGCAGTCGAGGACGGCATCCCCATGCTCTGCATCGCCCGCGACATCTCCGACACGGGCGCACGCATCGAACCGCTCTTCGACCGCCGCGCCTGCCGTCCCCGCCAGCTTCGCATGGAGTTCCATGTACCCGGCATGCGGAAGGTTATAATCACGCAGGCCGACTGCGTTCGGCATGAGGAGGCGGGCCGCGCATTTAGCGTCCGATTCACCTCGCTCAGCGGCCCGGACCGCGCGATGCTCCGCCGCCATCTCGCCTCGGTCAGCCTGACCTAATCCGGCGAGCCGACGCTCCGCGCAAAGAGCGCCACCCGCGTCCGCTCAGCGAGCCCGCGAACCTCGGTGGCACCCAGCGGAAGAGCAGCCGTGTCGCCCGCCTGCAAACGCAGAACCTGTCCATCCGCCGACACCACGCTCGTGACGCCCTCCAGCGCCAGTGCGACCGCGGTTTGCTCCGGAATCGCTACGATCAGCTCATCCAACTCAAGCTCCGCAATCCCCAGCAGCGTTAGCCCCTCATCGGACTGCTGCTGGAGCGCGCCCAGCGCCTGGGCAAGCGCCACCCGCGCATTGCTCCGGAGCCGTGCCGACGCCAGCGCATCCTCGACGCCGGGCAAGAAGCTCCACATGTCCGAGAAGTGCGACGGCAGCCCGAGCGCCAGACAGAAGGAGGCCGCACGCAGCCCCTCCGAGCTGCCATCCGCGACCAGGAAGCTCCCCGGCGCGGGCGCACCCGCGGCGCCCTCACCCGACAGCCCGCCCCAGATCCACCACAGCGCGCAGTGGGCGCCGGAGCCGAACAGCGAGTCGCCCTTCTCGAAGGTGCACAACTCGAGGTTCTCAAGCGTCCACCGCAGGCTCGAAGGCGGCATGTCTGTCAGCACCGGCACATGCCCGAGACCTCGTCTCGGCTCCGTCGCGCCGGCTGATGCCGACTCAACGGCCACCGAGATCAGGAGGTCGTGCGGAAGCCGCGGCCGGTCTGCCGTCAGATCCAGCGATTCGGCGTCGCTCTGCCCGCCAACGAGCGGCGCACGCGGCAGTTCGCTCAGCGCCAGCACCCGCTCCGCAGCCACCTGTTCACCCGCCGATTCAAGCAGCCGAAGCGCCCCCACCGCCAGCATCATGTCGCCGCCGCTCACCCCCCGCTCCAGGCAGTGACGCGCCACGCGGAGCGCATCCGAAACCCGGTTCCGACGCAGGAAATAGTGGGCCAGAAAGAGCCGATAGGCTGCCCGCTCAGGCAACTTCGGGAGGTTCTGAATCAGCAGCCGCAGCACCCGGTCAGACGCCGCCAGACGCACGGCCTCATCGACCTCCGTCATCAGCGCCAGTTGCTGAGATGCCTGCATGCGCCGCGCCCTCGCCGGCTACTGCAGCGGCCCGACGATGGTCTGCGTCGCGCTCGCATTCAGGCTCACCTCAGAGCCGTTCACGTCGAGCTTGTTCTCGGCGATCCGGATGACCGTCATTGCTGTCAGCGTGCCACCAAGGAAGCTGCTCGACGCCATCAGCGAGAGCGCGCCGGAGGGAATCGTTCCGCTGCCCGTGTCGGGGAAGACGCAGGTCACAGCGTTGCCTCCAGCCGGTCCGGCAGGGCTGATGTTCACATTCAACACTGCAACCACGACCAAGCTCGCGCTGGCGCCGTTCCAGCTAACCTGGAGATCCCTGTTACGCGGCGACCCGCCGAAGGGTGCGCTCCACGTCGGCGCCGTGATGACCGGCTCGGCTGGGGCCGTGATGGTCCCGTTGAAGGCCGACAGGTCGGCTCCGCCGGCCGAAGAGACCGAGATGGTCTCGCCGCCTGAGAAGAACTCGTTCTGCGAGGTCGGCGCTGACGATGTGTAGACGTTGCCGTCTGCGCTCGGGCCCAGCGTGAGCGTGTAGTTGGTCGCGCCCACCGCCACCGCGATGCTGCCCGCATCAAGGGAGACAGTGGCAGCGGGCACCGACGCGCCTGCCGCGGTTGCGTAGACCTTGCAGTCACCGAAGGTCGCAACTGGCGTCTCTTCCGGTGCGCGTCCCTCGCGGAATGCTGCCGTGATGCTTCCCAGGTTGAGGTCGGCTGCCACGGCGGAGCGTGACTCAAACACAGTGACCGAGCCGGTCAGGAACCGTGCCGGCGTGGTGTCCTCGGCGGGCGTGGTGTCCTCGGCGGGCGTGGTGTCTTCGGCGGGCGTGGTGTCTTCGGCGGGCGTGGTGTCGGCCGTCTCGGTGTCAGCCGTGCCGGTGTCCGACATGTCCGTGTCAGCCATATCGGTGTCGGTGCTGCCAGTGTCAGCACCGCCTGTGTCGCTGCTGCTACCCGTGTCGGTAACGGTACCGCCGCCGCGCGACGGTGTGCCACGGCTCGCTTCATCTGCAGCGCAACCAGCCAGAGCAACCAGCGAGAGAACGAGCCACTTCTTCATGCAACCTCCTGCGGCGATCGACACCAATCCGGAACACTGTTGCCAACTAGCCGCTCGACCTCTGCCCGTCGACATTCCTTATCCAATTCTCAGGCCCCGTCGCAGACAGCACGCGCCACCCGAAGCGACTGCGCTGTGACCGCCCGCAACTGGCTCACTTCGGGCGACGTCACCTCGCCAGCGCCGTAGATCCCCAGCACCGAACTCAGCCCCTCATGGTTCACGCGCAGGTACCCGCCTGCATCGAGCGCCGGCACCGGCCTGATGGAGGGCAGCACGGGGTCGACACCAACCCGCACAAACAGCCCGCGCACCGGCAACCTATCGCCGTCTGACAACACCACCTCCGACAGCTTGTCCTGCGACCCAGCGACGACCGCCGTCACCTCGCAGCGGTATCGAACCGCGATCGCCGGCGTCGCAGCGAGCGCCTCCACAAACCGCGGCGATGCCCGCAACGTCGCGCCACGGACGATGAGCCAGACAGCGCACCCCTTCGCCGCCATCCGCAGCGCTCCTTCCACGGCGGCATCGCCGCCGCCCACAACCGCCACCGCCTCGCCAGCGTAGACTGCGCCACGGCCATGCGTCGAAAGCTCAACGCCTTGACCCCACAACCCGGCGGCGCCCGGCACCTCCCATGGCCGCGGCCGCGTGCCGGTGCAGAGCACCACCCGAGACCATGTGTTCCATGTCACCTCGTCCGTCGCAGCCCGCTCCAGACCCACGTGCAAGCCGCCCGCGACGGCATCGATGGAGACCACCCTGCACCCCCGCTCCAGCCCTGCACAGGCCTCGGAATCCTCCATCGAAGCCGCCAACTCCACACCCGACCGCCCACCGCCTTCGGGCCAGTCGAACAACGGGTTAAAGACCCGATGGAGCGCACCGCCCACCCGGCTCTCCGCCTCCACCCAGGTGAGAGCCATGCCTGCCCGCCGCAGCTCGGCCGCCACCGTGATGCCG
>JBIIFW010000210.1:0-4876 GCA_044236985.1 Bradymonadia bacterium
GGCACCGCGGCCGGCGCGGCAGGCGCTCATCATCCGCCCGCTCGAGCGGCTCATCGCCGGCCAGACCTACGCGGTAGGTATCTCCTCACTCCGCGACCTCAGCGGGTCAGTCATCGAGCCTTCGCCCGGCTTCAAGGCGCTGCGCGATGGCACCCCGTCCGAAGACGCGCGCCTGATCGCCGCTCGGGAGACAGCGGACGCAGGGCTCTTCCCTGCGCTCGCAGCAGCGGGCAAGGAGCGCAGCTCGCTGCAGCTGGCCTGGAGTTTCACCGTCGGCAGTGATGAGCAGCTCCGCGGCGACCTGCTTCGGATTCGCGGTCTGGCGATCGAGGCGATGCGTACCACGCCGCCCGAGATCGCGATCGATAGCGTGGAGTTCGACACCTCGGCGCGCGTGGCACGGCTCATTCGCGGCCGGATCACGGTACCGCTGTTCCTAGAGTCGTCGGAGCTTGCTGCTGCCATCTATCGCGATGCCGACGGACGGGCCGCGCAGAACGGCACCACCGAAGTCCCCTTCGTCGCAGTCATTCCGAACAGCGTGGTCGCCAGCGGTTCGCCTGCGCGTCTCCTTCAGTACGGACACGGATTTTTTGGAAACTCCGACGAGGCGACCGAGGGATACGTGACGGAGTTCGCGGACCGCTTCGGCTTTGTGGTCATCGCGATGAACTGGTGGGGCATGTCGACAGATGATCTGCCTGCGCTCATCCGAGACATCCTGAACGACACCTCGCTCGCGCTCCGCTTCACCGACCGGGTACACCAGGCGATGGTCAATCTGATGGCGATTGCCGGCGCCCGCGCCGCGCTCGCCGAACTCGAGCCATTCCGCCTCGATGGGAACGCGCTGGTCGATCCCTCGCAGGTCTACTTTCAGGGCATCTCGCAGGGCCACATTCTGGGCGCAACCTACGCAGCGATTTCACCAGATATCCAAAAGGCTGTGCTGACCTCGGGTGGCGCCAACTTCTCGACGCTGATGTTCCGCGCACGCCCCTTCCTCGGCTTTCTGGGTATCATTGCCGCGGCGGTACCGGACGCCCTCGAACAGCAGAAGTTCGCCACGCTGTGCCAGTTCGTCTTCGACCGCATCGACCCCTACACCTACTCCGAGTTCCTTCTCGGCAACGACCTCGATGGCAGCCGCATGAACCGCCAGATTCTGATGCAGATGGGGGTTGGCGACAGTGAGGTGCCCAACCTCGGCAGCGAGCTGCATGCCCGCGCGGCGGGGCTGCAGGTGCTGCAGCCGAGCCCGGTTGCGACGCCGCCGCTGATGAGCATTGCGGAGGGCAGCGGCGCCGAATCGGCCTTCGCGATTTACGACTTCAAGGTCGATCCCTTCCCGAGCGTCACACCCTCACCGGCTGACGCACTCAACCCGGTGCACAACGACCTGCGTGGCCTCACCGCTTCGATGCGGCAGCTGGACGCCTTCTTGCGGCCGGGCGGCCGTGTGGAGCAGTTCTGCGACGGCCTCTGCGACCCAGAGTAGCGCTAGACTGCTCTGCGACGGAGGCTGGCGACGAGGCTGACGAGGCCAACCGCGCCCACGACCAGTGCCGCCGTCTGAGCCTGCTGAAGGCGGGCGAGGAAGCTGGCTGTGTCGCCTCCAAAGCCAACGGCAGAGCCGGTATCGGCGGCCATCTGCGCGAGTCGTGGGTCGTCGATGGTGAACTTCACCGCCGTGAGGAAGGCGAGCGAAGCGAGCGCTGAGGCGAGGAGCGTGAAGCCGAGATTGCGGGCGGGACGGCGGGTGGGAGAGACCATCGTGCCGAGCACCAAACAGGCGACGGAGAAGACGATAGAAAAGCCGAGCATGACCTTGCGGACAATCGGCGGCTCCATGGGCATGGCCAACAGGAAGACAGAGGCTGCAACAAAGAAGCCGCCCAGGAAGTGAACGCCCACGGCGAAGGCCCCGAGGAGAAAGGCCTCGTCGCCCTTCCCCGCCTCACGGGTCGGCGGGGTCTGGTCCGTTTGCAGTTCGCTCATGTGACCTTCCTCGACGGGCGCAGGGAGGTTGCGCTCGCACTGCGTGGAGCGTAACCGCGCGGCATGCTGCTCGCCACCATCCCCGATCCCTTTTCTGCGACCGTCGCGCTGCTGGCGCTGGTGGGATTCTTCGCCGGACTGGTGGATGCCATCGCAGGGGGCGGCGGACTCCTCACGCTCCCGTCGCTGCTCGCATCGGGACTCCCGCCAGAGCTGGCGCTGGGTACCAACAAGGGTCAGTCGGTGTGGGGTTCGGGGGCTGCGCTGCGCTCGTTCTGGCAGCGTGGGCTGGTAGACCGGACGCGAGCGCAGTGGCTCTTCCCCGCCGGGTTCGTGGGGGCGCTGTGCGGCGTCGAGCTGGTACTGCACCTCGACAAGACGCTCCTGCGCCCGGTGGTCCTCGGGCTGCTGCTGGTGGCCGCCGGTTCCATCGCTGCCTACCGTCCTCCCGCAGCCGATGCGGCCCCTCGGGCACCGCTGGCGCGGGCGAAGTCGTGGGCGCTGCTCATCGCACTCAGCGTTGGCTTCTACGATGGCTTCTTCGGCCCAGGGACGGGTACCTTCCTGATTGTGCTGATGGTGGCCCTGCTGCGCGACGACCTGCTGCAGGCTACGGCCAATGCGAAGGTGGTGAACTTCGCCTCCAATCTGGCCTCGGTGCTCTGGTTTGCCCACGCCGGGCTGGTGCTCTGGCACATCGCGCTACCGATGGCGGTGGGGCAACTGGTGGGCGGCACGCTCGGCGCTCGGATCGCGGTGAAAGAGGGGCAGCTGCTGGTGCGCCGCGTGACGCTCGGCGTGGCGGCGGCACTGGTGCTCAAGCTCTCGCTCGACCTGCTCGTCTAGGGCTTGCCACTGCCAGCAGTGGGTGCTGCATCCGGCGCAGCGGTGTCGTCGAGGAGTGCGGAGGCGAGCCAGGCGACAGAGGCCCGCACGGCGGGCCAGCGGTCGTCGCCGAAGCCGGGAGCAGTAGGGAGCGGCAGCCAGAGGAGCGGCGCGCCCTTGCCGCGGCTCCAGCCGGCCATGGAGCCCGCGCTGGCGCCATCGGCGCTCTTGGCCGACCAGGCACCCGCCTCGTTGCTAAAGGCGACCCGCGATGTGCCGCTTTCCAGCGCCGTCGGCGCGCCGGCGGTGAGGATGAGGCGCCCCCAGGGCTGTGCGTCGCGCGTGACGGTAACGTCGGCGGGCTGGCGCAGAAGTTCGACCTTCGTGAGGCCGTCGCAGGCAAGCGAGGCACGACCAGCTGCCACGTCGAGCGCGCCGCGGCACCAGGACCTGCCGTCTGCGGTGAGCAGTTCGAGGCCTGCGGCTGTGGTGCGAAGGTGGCTGCCGCGCTCGCCGGGGCCAACGTAGTAGCGGAGCGCCGTACGGCTCACCCGCATGCGCTCCACCGCTACGCCCTGCGCGTCGAGGCGGCGGATCAGCGAACCAGACGGCTGCTCGTTGCCCCAGTCAAAGACCGACGGAGCGGCAACCGGCTCTGGCTGCTGGCAGGCTGCGAGAAACAGCAGACCGAGCAGCGCGGCGAGACGGAGAGGCGCGGCGAGCATGCTGCCTCCTAGTTGAAGGGGATGTTCAGGTTGCGACGAACCTGGTCAAGGATGCCGTTGACGAAGCGGGGCGTCTGCTCCTCGCCGTACCGCTTGGCGATCTCCATGAGGCCGTTGACCGTTCCCCGCGCGCGGGGGCGGTCGGTGGAGATGAGTTCCGCGACGCCGATGCGGAGCAGGGTGCGGTCGATGGGCGGCATGCGGTCGAGGCGCCAGCGCGGCGACGCCGTGCGGATGTGCTCATCGATGAGCGTCATCTGATGTGCGACCAGATGCACGGTCTCCGTCACCTCATCGCGCATGGCCTCCCACTCGTCGCGCTCCGGGATGAAGTCATCGAAGCGCTCGATGCGGTGGTAGGGGCTCACCTGCTTGGCCGTGAGCGGCTCGGCGGTGCCTACGATGGCTTCGTCGACCGCAGCGAGAGAGGCAAGCGGGGGCTGCCCGTTGAACTCTGCTGCGTAGAGGACCCAGAGAGCAAGTTCGCGACGGCGGTCTTCGTGGGTTGCGCGCTCAGGTATCACAGGACTTTGCCCAGATTGGCCATCTCGATGGCAACCAGTGCTGCCTCTGCGCCCTTGTTGCCCATCTTGGTTCCGGCCCGCTCGATGGCCTGCTCAATGGAGTCGGCGGTGATGACGCCGAAGGCAATCGGCACGCCCGTCGCAACGGAGACCTGCGAGATACCCTTGGTGGCCTCGCCGGCGACATAGTCGAAGTGGGGGGTCGAGCCGCGGATCACAGCACCGATCGCGATGATCGCATCATACTTGCCCGACTTGGCGAGCTGGCTGACAGCAAGCGGGATCTCGAAGGCACCGGGCACCTTGATGAGCGCCGTAGCAGCAGCATCTCCGCCGTGGCGCTCGATGGTGTCGAGCGCGCCCTCGACAAGACGGTCGGTGATGAAGTGATTCCACCGGGTCGTCACAATGGCGAGACGGAGACCTGTCGCAACGAGCGAGCCTTGGATGCAGTGAGCCATGTTGTTCACACCGTGAGTGAGGGTTGGTTACTTCTGCGCGTCGGGGCGCGGGATAGGTTCGTAGGCCTCTACCGAGAGGCCGTAGCCATCGAGGCCGCCGATTTGGTGGTCGCTCGAGGAGAGGATGGACATGCGAGAGACACCGCAGTCGCGGAGGATCTGGGCGCCGATGCCGAGGTCGCGCAGGGCAGCCTTGGGGCGGTTCACTGAGGCGGGCGCGCCGAAGTTGGGCGCGAGGCGGCGGATGGTGGCCTCATCGGTGCGAGCAACCGCGAAGGTGGCCAGACTCTCGAAGCGGCTCACCTCAGGCTTGTGGAGATAGACGAGGACGCCAACGCCAGCC
>JBIIFW010000211.1:0-4873 GCA_044236985.1 Bradymonadia bacterium
CGACCCTCCTCCACCGTCCAGGTGAGGCCCGTCTCTACAGCCGACTCGGGGTGGGTCATCGTCGCGGTCCGTCCATCCAGCGAAGCCAGCATGCCTCTGCAGGCCTCCGGAGGCAGAGCCACCGGCACAGCGCTCCCGCAACTTGCCAGCAGCCACACAATCAGCGCAAAGGGCAGGGCGAAACGCAACGCTGCGCCACACCGAAAGCGCCTGCGGTGCATCTCTTCTGCACCCCGCGGAGAACTCGTGAATCTCGCCGACCAGACCATCTTTCTCAAGACCTCCACGCCGCTCGAACTCCGCACCGACGGCCGCTTCGGCCAGCTCGCGGTGCAGGTCGCCGACACTCTGCATGTTGCGTGGTCCGAGGTCAACGATGTGACGGGAAGAAGCTTCGCAAAGGGCCCCGATTCCGTTGCCAGACTGCTATCGGGCCCCGCCTCGATGATCCCTGCGCGCGCTAGGCTGGTCGCACCCAACGCCACGCTCGAGTGGAGTTTCGGGCTCCACCCCTACACGGGCGAAGAGGCCTCCATCCTCGAACTCCGCATCGCCCGAAGCCAGCTCGAGCCTCCTGATCGCCTCGCCGCCTGGAGGGCCCTCGCCACCGACTGGTGCCACCAGCTCACCCCCTACTGGCTTGGCTCCCACGACACAGACCTGCATGCCGCCGACAACTCCTCCCTCGCGCTCGCAGCTTCCGGCTTCGGCATCGAGCGCACCGGCCTCGACGCAGACGACCCGGCCGGCCTCGAAGATAACCGCGGAACCATGCGCTACTGTGCCAATTGGCTCACCTACCACAGCGCGGCCCTCGCCGAACGGCTCGAATCTGCCGGCCCGCTCCCCGATGGGGTGACCGCATGGGAGCTACCCGGCGGCACGCTCTACCAACTCTACCCCAGCGCTGCCGATGGTCGCTCCCCCGAGGGACGTGCGACGCAGCGTGCCTTTCGAGACGCGATGGGCTATCTAGCCGCCGCCCAGCGAGAACAGCCGCTCCTGGGCTACTGGCAAAAGCGAGGCCGACCGTGAACAAGACGCCCTGGCAGACCCACATCGACCCCATCCGCCTCGCTGTTGACGAGCGGCTCGATGCCCATATCGCCCGCTGGCAGGGCCACCCGCTGCTCCTCGAAGCGATGGCCTACGCCGTTCGCGCCGGCGGCAAGCGCATGCGCCCCATCCTCG
This sequence comes from Bradymonadia bacterium, assembly GCA_044236985.1. Lineage (GTDB taxonomy): Bacteria > Myxococcota_A > Bradymonadia > REDH01 > REDH01 > CAIWGR01. Next base: position 1,192 of record JBIIFW010000211.1, read on the forward strand.
CCGCCGCCACCTGCCGCGCCTTCGGAGGCCGCGACACCGATGCCCTCGACCTTGGCTGTTCCGTCGAACTGATCCACGCCTACAGCCTCGTCCACGACGACCTGCCCAGCATGGACAACGACCTCCTCCGCCGCGGCCTCCCTACCGTCCATGTGAAGTATGGCGAGGCCATGGGGATCCTCGTCGGCGATGCTCTCCAGGCCGCCGCCTTTGAGCGCGCAGCCTCTGCCTCCGCTCCCGCAGACCCCGCCCGCAGGCTCCGCGCCGTGCTCGCCCTCGCAGACGCCTCAGGCGCCGCCGGCATGGTCGGCGGCCAGGTCCGCGACATCCGCGCCGAGTCCGCGACGGCCGAGCAGGTGCTGCAGCTTCATGCCGAAAAGACGGGAGCCCTCTTCCGCGTCGCCGCCCTCATGGGTGCCCTCTGTGCCGAGGCCGACGAACTGACCATCGGCCGCGCCATCCGTTTCGGCGAGCTGCTCGGCCGCGCCTTTCAGGTGGGCGATGACCTCGAAGATGCGCTGGACGTCGGTGAGGCCGGCGGAGCCCACGAGGCGCTCGTCAACTATGCGCTCGCGCAGGGCATCGAGCCCGCCATCGAACTCGTTGCCTCCGACGTCGCCGGCTGTCGCGACCTCCTCGGCGAACGCGTCGAGGCCAACGAGGCCTGCCACCTGATTGTCGACTGGGTCGAGGAGCGAGCCGCCGCCGCAGCTGCCGCGCTCCACGCCCGTCCGTGACAAAGAAGGCGGGAAAACAGCGCATCGACCTCCTCCTGGTCGAGCGTGAACTCGAGGTCTCCCGCGAGCGTGCCCGCGCCCGCATCCTCGCCGGCGAGGTCCGCGTCGGTACCACCGTCATCGACAAGCCGGGCACCATGGTGGCGCTCGATGCCGACCTCTCGCTCACCGGCGGCGGCCTCCGCTTCGTCTCCCGCGGCGGCCTCAAACTGGAGCAGGCACTCATCCGCTTCAACATCAATGTCACCGGCTGCACCGCCATCGACGTCGGTGCCTCCACCGGTGGCTTCACCGACTGCCTCCTGCAACGAGGCGCCGCCCGCGTCTATGCCGTCGATGTCGGCTACGGTCAGCTCGCCTGGAAGCTCCGCAGCGACCCCCGCGTCGTTGTCCTCGAACGGGCAAACATCCGCACGCTCGAAGCGTCGAGCATCCCGGAGCTGCCCTCCCTCGCCGTCATCGACTGCTCCTTCATCGGCCTCGGCAAGGTCCTTCCGCCCACGCTCCGCTTCCTCGCCCCTGACGCCGCGATCGTCGCGCTGGTCAAACCCCAGTTCGAGGTCGGTCCCGCCCTCCTCGGCAAGAACGGCGTCGTACGTGATGCAGAGGCCCGCTCGGAGGCCATCGCCCGCGTGACCGAAGAGGCCCGGGCGCTCGGTCTCGAAGTGCTGGGCGGCGTTGACTGCGAGACCATCGGCCCGATGGGCAATGTGGAGTATCTGCTCTGGGCCCGCCTCACCGAGGCGGTCGTCCGGCCCCGACCCAGCGACGCCGACTAGCGGATGGGCGTGGCCTTCAGCGAGGCCTTACCCTCCTTGATGATGACCTCAAACGAGACATCCTTGCAGCCCGTCTTGGCGAGAATCTCCTCGCGGTTCTTGAGAACTCGCTCGAGGAACTTGGCATGGGTGTGCTTGTCGGTCGCCTCGCCGCAGGCCTTCCGCGCAGCCTGGTAGCTATCGAACAGCCCGCGGAACTCCGGGTCGAGCGAAGCGCGTGACCCCATGACTGAAGGGTAGCTGCCCGAAACGCCCGGGAAGCTCCCGCTCGCCGAGGCAAAGTTGCCGCTCATGAAGCCACCGGCCTGCGTCGACTGCAGTTTCGCATCGAGCGTCAGCGGCTTCGCCATCGGCGTGAGCGCGGCATCCGCGGCTGCGGCCAGCTCCTCCGCCAATACCTCGCGCGAAACATCCTCACCCGCCTCCAGGTTCCCTGCCTGCTCCGGCGCGGGCTGCTGCGGATAGGAGGTGCTCGAATCGGCAACTCCAACCAGCGCAGCCAGCAGCTCGTCCGACAACGGCCGGTTCATCGTCCCCATTGGCGGCCGCGCGGCGCTGGTGTCGATAACCGTTGCAGGGCTTGCCTGCTGTGCCGTAAGGGCCAGCGCGGCGTCACCGTCCAGGCGAAGCGCAGGCCTCTCCGCCGTCGAGGTCGCAGCAGCGAAGGGAAGAAACTCTTCCAGGTCCACGGGTGGTGGCAGCACCGCGGCCGATCCGCTGGACCGAGCACTCGAAGTCGAAGGCAGAGCCTCCTCAGCCTGAACCGGAGCAGCAGCGGGCGTCGCTGCGATTGTGGCACGCGATGGCTGCGGAACCGGGTCTGGCTCCACCGGCTCCAACTCCAACTCGACAATCTGGACGGCAGCTACCGCCGCGACCGGAGCTGAAGGCGTCACAGGAGCAACCGCCTCCGGAGACGAGGAGTCTGCCTTGGCCCGCTTCGTTGCCACGAAGGTCTTTCGGCTCTCGATGAACTCGTTGATCGACGACACCAGCGACCGGAGATGGTTGCCATACTTCGACACATCGAGCGGTGCGGGCTGATTGGTCGTCATCAGACCGGAGACATCCTTGGCCAGCCGGCGCGCAGGCGCACGCTGCTCCATGTCGAGGAGCAGCAGCCCCAAAAAGAAGAACATCAGCGAGCCGGCCAAGGCCGCAATCGCGGTGGCGGGGATCTCATCGAAACTCCCCGCCTCGACCAGAATGGCCAGCAGGTTGCGGTTCATTGCAGGCGCGTCGAACAGTAGAGCAACCCCCACATCGCTCCGAAACGCTGCATCGGGCTCAGCGGTCGCAAGCGCCGCGGTTGCTGCGAAGATGCTCCGCCCCTCCACAATCCGGGTCGTCGCATCACCCTTACCGGCCTCGGGCCACTTCCCCCGCTCCAGCTTCATCACCGCAGCGTTGGCGGTACTGAAGAGGGTCGGGTCGGTCAGATCATGCACCAGAATGTCGCGGTCCACATGGAAAGCGAGCGGGAAGCCCAGCTGCACCCGACGCTCCGCCACCAGCGCGTCGCCATACTCCTCCGCAACCAGCAGCACCGCGCCGACCGCCCCGTTGTTGCTCCGCACTGGTACAGCCGCGACTCCGAAGATGCGCCCCGATAGGGTCACAAGCGCACCGAGCGGTCGGCCACCACTGCCCACCTCGCGCACGCGCCCGGGAGCCGCAAAGGCCTCGCTTGCCACGGCAGTGACCAGCGACGTCGACTCAATCCGGGCCCCGCTCGCGTCAAACAGCCCTACAAGGTCATACCCCTGCTTCGTGTCGCTCAAGAAGGAGCGGGCCGCCTCGCGATAGCCCTGCGCGATGCTCTCACGTGTCGGCAGCGTGACCGTCCCATCCTCCGCCGTCACGGGCGACAAAGCCAGCGTGAGCATCGGGGAGGTCGCAAACTCAGTCGCAAACCGGAGTCGCTCCTGGTTTGATTTCTCTTCTAGCGTTGCAGCCAGCTGCGTTGCCGTCCGCAACCGCGAGCCTGCAGCATCTGCTGTCCGGTCATGAAAGGCAGACGGCGCGATAGCGACCAGCGCGACACAGGCGCCGGTTGCCAGGGCGAGCAACAAAAAGGCGATTCGAAACAATCCCATCGGAGGCTCGTGGCGGTTGGGTGGGGGCGAGGCCTACCTGGTGACCCGCAAGTCGGCTCCGCTCCCCTGC
>JBIIFW010000213.1:0-4814 GCA_044236985.1 Bradymonadia bacterium
ACGCTCGTGGCTCATCGACGAGAAGGCATCGAGCTCCTCGCGCGAAAAGCCCCACTTCTCCGCGATCAGCTCCGCCGACAGCCCCTGCGGGATGATGTCGAAACGCTCCGTCAGCTTCTCCGAAATCTCGGCGGCGTCCGAGCCCATCGCGATGCGCGACATCGACTCCACACCCGCCGCAACCGCCACATCGGTCTGGCCGGCCATGATGCCGTGCGCGACGAAGTTGAGCGCCTGCAGGCTCGAGCCGCACTGACGGTTCACCGAGGTGCCCGCCACCGTCACAGGGTAGCCCGCCATCAGCGCCGCAACGCGCGCAATGTTGAATCCCTGCTCGCCCGTCTGGGTCACGCAGCCCATCACCACATCTTCCAGCGTCTCCACAGGCAGCACGCCGCGACGGGCAATCTCCGCCAGCGGAAGCGCCGCCAACTCATCGGCCCGCATCGTCGACAGGGCTCCACCGCGCTTGCCGATCGGCGTGCGCACCACATCCAAAATGACCGCATTCGACATCGCTCTTCTCCTTGGTCTCGGGCAAAGCTCCGGCCCGGTTAGCAGTTAGGTTCTTCGTCCGGTTAGGCGCCGGCCCGCCGCAGGTAACGCGCCTCGCGCGTGTCCACCACGATGCGGTCACCCGCCTCTACAAACAGTGGCACCTTGACCTCCAGCCCCGTCTCCACGCGGGCCAGCTTCAGCGCCGCGTTGACCGTGTCGCCACGCACGCCGGGCTCCGCATAGACAACCTCGAGCTCCACCGTCGCCGGCACCTCGATGCCGATGCAGTTGCCGTTGAAGACCAGCGCCCGCACCTCATCGTTCGCACGGATGAAGGGCAGCTCCTCCTCCACATCCTTCCGCTTCAGCGGGAACTGCTCGTAGGTCGACTTGTCCATGAAGTAGTAGGTCTCGCCGCCCTCATCGTAGAGGTACTCCGCCGGCCGGATCTCGAAGTCGGGCGACTTCACCCGGTCGCCACCCGAGAAGGTGCGATCCATGAGCGCGCCCGTCTTGATGTTCCGAAGCTTGCACCGAATCAGCGTCTGGCCGCCGCGGCCACCCGTCGTCTGCGTCGTCATGTCCGAGATGGCGTAGGGCTCGCCATCGATCTCAATCCGCGTTCCACGCTTGAAGTCGTTCGTGCTGATCATCGTCGCTCCCTGCCTGCTTCAACCGGCGCCTACTCTGGCGCCGCGGCCGAACATTCAACACCCGTTCCGCGCAGCCCGCAATAGCCATCGGGGTTCTTCTGCAGGTACTGCTGGTGATACTCCTCCGCGTAATAGAAGTCCGAGGCGCCAAGAATCTCGGTCGTGATGCCGCCCCGACCCGCCGACCGCAGCGCCGACTCATACCCGTCCCGAGAGTGCCGCACCCGCTCACCCTGCAGGTGGCTCGTGAAGTAGATCGCCGACCGGTACTGCGTCCCCACATCGTTCCCCTGGCGCATGCCCTGCGTCGGGTCGTGGCTCTCCCAGAAGAGCTTCAGCAGCGCCTCCAGCGACACCGTGGCCGGGTCGAAGACAACCCGAACCACCTCGGTGTGGCCGGTCGCCCCGTCACAGACCTCCCGGTAGGTCGGGTTGGGCGTCGTGCCGCCCGCATAGCCCGCCGCGGTCACCCAGACCCCGGCCCGCTGCCACATCCGACGCTCCGCGCCCCAGAAGCAGCCCATCCCGAACCAGATCTCCTCCAGCCCCTCCGGCGGCGGCGCCTGCATCGGCCGTCCGCTCACCGCATGAACACCGCTGATCACCAGCGCCTGAGACCGGCCCACAGGCGGCTCCGCTCCACTGCCCCACTTGAATCCGAACACCATCGTCGCCTCGCCTACTTCAGCAGCGGCTCGCCCGGCTTTGCCAGACCCGCCATCCGATACAACGCCACCACCGAGGCCGTCTGTTCCACCTCGGCCTGAACCACCGCCAGCTCCGCTCCGTAGGCCTGCGACTGCGCCAGCTCCACATCGAGCCGGCTCGCCGTGCCGCCCGCCTCGGACCGCTTCGCCTGCTCCAGCAGCGCCTTCGAAAGCTCCGACCGGCTCCGCGACGAAGCGACCAGCGACTCCGACCGCTCCCACCGCGTGTAGGCCTGCTCCAGCCCCCGCGTCACCGCCTCTTCGGCCCGACGCCGCGCCAGCTCCGCACGCTTCACCGACAGCGCGCGGCGGTCGATCTCCGCCACCGTCGCACCACCCGCATAGAGATCCCAGTTGAAGATCAGTGCCGCGTTCCAGCGGAAGGCCTCGTCGTTGAAGGCCGTCGTCTTCTGCAGGTTCGACTGCAGCTGCGCCGCCAGCGTGGGCCAGAGCTGACCCTCGCCCTCCGCAAGCCGGTTTCGCTCCACCGTCGCAAGACCGGCAGCCCGCGCCAGCTCCGGGCGGCTCACCAGCGCCTGCTCCGTCAACGCCGCCCGCGCGGGGGGCGTCGGAAGCGCAACCGGCGCCACCACCTCCACCGCATCGTCGCTCCGCAACAGCGCCGCCAGCGACTCAAGCGCCTGCCGAAGCCCCAGCTGCGACGAGGCCACATCCTGCTCCGCGCTCTGCACCGAGAGCTTCGCCCGCGTCACCGCAAACTCCGTCCCCACCCGACCCGACAGCAGCTTCTCGGCACGCTCCAGCTCCACCCGGCTCGTCGCAAGATTGCGCGACGCAACCTCCGACGACCGCGCCAGCAGCAGCGCCGCAAAGTAGGCCTCATCCACCCCCTCCAGCAGCACATACCGCGCCACCATCCGCTCCGACCCCGTCACCTCCGCCAGCGACTCCGCCACGCCGAGCGCGGGATAGGCGCGGCGGTTGAAGAGCGTCTGCGTGAGCGTCACCGTGCCGCGGTAGTCCCACTGCGGCGTCACAATCTGGTCCACCGACGAGGCCTCCGATAAGCCCGGAATCGCCGGGATGTCGTAGCTCAGCGACGTCTCGTGGTCGTTGTAGGTCAGCTGCCCCGTAACGCCCACGCTCGGCCGCAGGGTCGCCCAGGCGCTCTCGGCCACGCTCCGCGCCTGCGCCAGCGCCAGGTCGAGCTCCGCACCCTCGAGGCTCTGCGCCAGCGCTGCGCTCCGCGCCTCCTCTAGCGTCACAGGCCGGCCCGCCGCGGCGGCACCCGTCGAGACCACCATCAAACACAACGACAACCACCAGCTCGCCTTCATGCGCTCCACCTTCGTCCTCGCCTGCGGTAGCCGCGCGGCCTGCCTCACTCCAGATGCGCCACAGCCACGTTCGGTGCGAGCGCCACCTCGCCAACATAGACGATCGCCCGAATTTGGCTAAAGAACCTCACTCTCCCCTGCGCCAACCAACATGCTCGAAGAAGCCTGGATACAGACCGTCGCCCAGATCGACGCCCTCGCCGACGAAGGACGCTTCGACGAAGCCTCCACGCGCCTCCGCAACCTCGAGTTCCTCCGGCCCCCAAACGGCGAAGACGCCGACCTCTTCGCCCGCTTCCACCTCCGCTGGGCCGAGACAGTCGAGGCCGACGAGCCCCTCGTCGCCATCCGCCTGCTCACCATCGCCCGTCACGCCGCCTGGCAGTTCGCAGCAATGGCAAGCGGCCCCTCCACTGGCTATCCTCGCATGAAGCGGGTCCAGCTCATCGACCGTAAACTCCAGTCGCTACGCGCACGCGTCGCCACGCCTCCCCCTAGCGATCCCACATGACCCTGAGCGCACCCCTCTCCCCCACGGCCGAGTTCCTCCTCTCCGTCGAGGCCTTCCGCTCGCTCTCCGCGCCCTCCGCAGAGCGGCTCGCTGCGCTTGTCCAGCTCCGCAACTTCGCGCCCGGCGACATCATCCTCCGCCGCGGCGACCCGGGCGACAGCATGTTCATCGTCCGCACGGGACAGGTCTTCGTCCCCGTCCTCGACGAAAACGGAAAGCAGCAGTTCCTCGTCCAGCTCTCCGCCCGCCACATCTTCGGCGAGATGGCGCTTCTCACCGGCGAGCCCCGCACCGCCGACGTTGTCGCCGGCTCCGACTGCTCCTGCATCACCATCCCCCGCGAGACCCTGCTGCCGCTCCTCGGCGAGCACCCCTCCGTCGCCAGCTTCCTCACCGAGATCCTCGGCAAGCGGCTCATGGAGCAGGGCGGCGTCCGCCAGGTCGGAAAGTACAAGCTGGTCGGCGAGATCGCCCGCGGCGGCATGGCCGTCGTTTACGAGGGCATCCACCCCACGCTCGGCCGGCCCGTCGCCATCAAGATGCTCTCCCACGCGCTCGTCTACCAGCGCCACTTCGCCGATCGCTTCCGCAACGAGGCCCGCATCATCGGCTCCCTCCGCCACCCCGGCATCGTCGAGGTCTTCGACTGCGAAGAGGCCTACGCCACCATCTTCATCATCATGGAGAAGCTCGCCGGTCACGACCTCGAGCGCCTCATCGAAGAGCGCGGCCCCTTCCCGCCGGAGCAGGTCCGCTCCATCATCCACCAGCTCGCCGGCGCACTCGACTACGCCCACCGCCACGGCATCGTCCACCGCGACATCAAGCCCTCCAACATCATCCTCGATGAGAACGGCCTCACCAAGATCATGGACTTCGGCATCGCCATGGTCCCCGATCTCGAGAAGGGCATGACCATCGACCACGACATGTTCCTCGGCACCCCCCTCTACACCTCGCCGGAGCAGGCCACGGGCGACCAGATCGATGGCCGCGCCGACCTCTACTCCCTCGGCCTCGTCGCCTTCGAGCTTCTCACGGGCGCGCCCCCCTTCGACTCGCTCGATGCACACGAAGTGCTCGTCAAGCAGGTCGAAGAGCCCATCCGGCCCCCGCGCCTCCTCAACCCCAATGTCCCCGCAGACCT
>JBIIFW010000214.1:0-4805 GCA_044236985.1 Bradymonadia bacterium
TCTATGACCAGCAGCGCGAGAAGCTGCTGTCGCAGTTAGAGACACTGATCGTGTCGAACATCCAGGCGCCGGCGTTCCTGCTGGACAGTCGCGACATGGTTACGGCGTCGACGCCTGCGATGGAGCGGCTCTCCGAGACGCGAACGCTCATCGGTAGGCCGCTGACAGACTCGCTGCCTCCGGCGCTGATTGAGGCCGCAGACCTCGTCTATCACCTGGCCCATGCGCGGCGTCTTCGGCGCTCGGTGACGCTGCCGCGGGTGGATGTGGTGATGGGTGGACGGACGCTGCACCTGGCGATCACGGTGGTGCCGCTCGACCATCCACGCGCCGACGTGCTGGTGCAGGTGGAGGACCAGACCGACGCGATTCTGTCGGAGGCTCGTCTGCGGAAGCAGGAGAACCTCGTGCAGTTGGGCACGCTCGCTGCCACCGTGGCGCATGAACTTCGTAACCCGCTGGCCGGTATCAGCGGCGCGCTGCAGGTGCTCTCGCGGGGCTTCGAGCCTGGCGATCGCCGGGCGGAGGTGATGAAGAAGGTGATGACGCAGGTGCATGGACTCGACGCGTTGGTATCGGACCTGCTCGCCTTTGTGCGGCCGAAGGACCCCCGCAGGGAGCCCGTTGCGCTCCACGAGGTGGTGGCGCAGGTGGTGGAGAATGCGGCGCTCCGGTTCGGCAACATCCGCATCGGATGCTCGGGCGACGGTACTGCGCAGGGCGACACGGAAATGGTGCGTCAGATTCTGCTGAACCTGGTCATCAACGGCTGTCAGGCGGCGGGTGAAGGCGGCGAGGTCTGGATCGATGTGGCGGGCGATTCCGTGACGGTCTCGGACAGCGGCCCCGGGATCTCGCCGGAGGCGAAGGAGCGGCTGTTCGAACCCTTCTTTACGACGCGGACGCATGGCACCGGGCTCGGCCTGCCCAACAGCATGTTGCTAGCGCAGGCGATGGGGGCGCGGCTGCTGGTGCTCGATAGCGGGCCGCTGCGTGGCGCGACCTTTCAGTTGGTCTTGCGGCCGCTGTCGACGCCGGTGGGGTCGCGTTAGGCGTCGAAGGGGATGCCGTACTTCTTCATCCGGTTTCGCAGGGCGAAGCGGCTAAGCCCGAGCAGGGCGGCGGCGCTCGTCTGGTTGCCATGGGTGCGCTCGAGGGACTGACGGACGAGGCTCCGTTCGACCTGTGTGATGACGCAGCCTCCTGGAGGGAGGATGAAGGTGCCGAGCTCGTCGGTGGCGGGTCGGGCGAAGCGGATGGTGGCGGGGAGGTCTTCGGCGCGGACGACCTGGCCTGCGTGAAAGATGGAGAGGCGCTCGGTGGCGTTGCGGAGCTCACGGATGTTGCCGGGCCACGCGTAGTCGATGAAGCGGGTCATGGCCTCTTCGGTGAGCTGCGGCGCCTCGTGGCCATGCTGTGCTGCGAACTGGTCGAGGAAGTGGTGGGTGAGGAGGGGGATGTCGTCGCGTCGCGAGCGGAGCGAGGGGACCTCGAGCTGCACGACGGCGAGTCGGTAGTAGAGGTCTTCGCGGAAGCGGCCGGCTGCGACCTCGGCGAGGAGGTTGCGGTTGGTGGCGGCGATGATGCCGGCGTCGAACTTGAGGTCGGCGTTGCCACCGACCCGCTTGAACTTGCGGTTCTCGAGGGCGCGGAGGAGCTTGGCCTGCATGCTGAGCGGGAGCTCGCCGATCTCGTCGAGGAAGACGATGCCGCCGTTGGCGGATTCGAAGAGACCTGCCTTCTGTACCTTCGCGTCGGTGAAGGCGCCCCGTTCGTGGCCGAAGAGGGTGCTCTCGACGAGGGTCTCAGGGATGGCGGCGCAGTCGACCTCGACGAAGGGCTTCTCGCGGCGTGAGCCGCGGGCGTGGATGGCGCGGGCGACAAGGTCTTTGCCCGTTCCGGACTCGCCGGTGATGAGGACCGTGGGCGCGTCGATGCGCTCGAGCCGCTCGAGGGTGTCGAAGAGCGAGAGCATGCCGCGCGAGGAGCCTACGATGCCGGAGTAGGCGTGTGCGATGCGGCCCTGGTTCTGCCGGACCTGGCGCTTGCTGGCCTCGGTCGAAAGGACGCGACCGATGGCCTCAGAGACGCGGTCGAGGTGAAAGGGCTTGGAGAGGTAGGCCGAGGCGCCGAGGCGGGTGGCCTCGATGGCGGGCTCGATGCTGCCAAGCGCGGTGAGGACGATAACGGGTAGCTCTGAGCCACCCTCGCGGAGTTCACGCAGCACGCCGAGGCCGTCGCGTTCGGGCATGCGGAGGTCGAGGAGGAGGAGGGCAGGGTTCACGCGCGAAACCACCTCGAGGCAGGTGACGCCATTGTCGGCCTCGAAGACCTCGTAGCCCTCGCCGCGGAGGTGTTCGGTGAGCGACCAGCGGATGAGCTCCTCGTCGTCGCAGACAACGATTTTCCCTTTCTTTGCCATGTTCGTTCTCCCGTTCAAAGTTCGGTGGATCGAGGCACCCCGGAGGGTGCAAAGCTGCATGCTGGGCGTGTCGATTGCAACCTTCGTGCCGAAGCAGCCGCGAGGCCTTTGTCGGTCGAAGAGGAGCGCCAAGCGTAGCGAGAAGAAAGGCTGTTGATAGCGCGACTTCGGCACGACTCTTGAAACAGGGGGCAGCATGATTGCATCAGAGAGCAGCCGCGCCCAGTTGGAGGCCCTCGTGGAGAGTGTGAAATCGCTGGCGACCCGCAGAGCCGGGACGCTGTGTGCGCTCACGATCTCGGCCAACCTAGGGGTCTCGCTTGAGTGGTTGCAGCAAGAACTGGCCCAGGAGCTACGCCGCGCGGGATTTGGCCCGGTGGAGGTGAGCGTGGTGCGTCGGGGGCTGGAGCTCCGGCTGCTGTCGGCTGAGTTCCAGCAGGCGATCAAGGGCGACGTGTGAAGTCACACCGCATTTGTGCAGATTTGCACGCCTGTTTGGGAGCGCGGAGCCCGACGGGTGACAGAAACCCTCCGCAGACAAGGTGAACCGATGAAGGATTCGAAGGTCGATCGTCGTGATTTTCTCAAGAGCGCTTTGACGCTCGGCGCAGCAGCAGGCGCAGCCTCGCTGCTGGCCGCTTGCGGCAAGGGTGGTGGCGCGCTGGTCTGCACCGATGTGGCGGGCCTTTCGCCCGCCGACGCAGCCACCCGGACCTCGCTTCAGTATGTGGATGCCTCCGCCGATCCCGCGAAGATTTGCAGCGGTTGTATTCTCTACACGGCCGGCCAGCCGAACGCCTGCGGCGGCTGTCAGATCATGAAGGGGCCCATCAACCCGGCCGGCTTCTGCGTCTCCTGGGCGAAGAAGGTCTAGCAAGGCGCCGGCGGCCGGTTGGCTGCCGCCGGAGTTTTGCGTGAGACGGGCTCCCGGTTGGTTCAGGCCGCCGGGGGCTCTGTCCGTTTTGGGGCGTCGGCCGGCGGCGGATCTTCGTCGTTGAGGAGGCGCCAGCGGGCATCTTCGAGGTCGTCGAACTGGCCGTTACGGACGGCTCTCACAAACATCCAGGCAAAGAGCGCTGCGAGCATCGTCGAGAGCGGGAGCAGGATGAGTACGATGTCCATGGGCGAGCTTCCGTTCGATGGAGAGGGCAGCGAGGATGACGATCAGGCTCGAGGCGGGCATGAGCAGCGCCGCGATGAGCGGGTTGACCAGCCCGAAGGCGGCGGCGGTGACGGCAGTGGCGTTGTAGAGGACGCTGCCGATGGCGTTGCGGCGTAGCGTCGCCTTGGTGATGCGGCCGGCGCGAATCGCGGCTGCCACGGGGGCGATGGAGTCTTCGACGAGGGTGACGTCGGCGGCGAGGAGCGCGGCCGTGGCGCCGCCACCCATTGCGACGCCGACATGGGCTGCAGCGAGCGCGGCTGTGTCGTTGATGCCGTCGCCGACGAAGACCACATGGGCGCCGGCGGCCTTGCGTTCGTTGAGCCAGGCCACCTTGTCTTGCGGCGTGAGCTCGGCGTGGACCTCGGTGATGCCGGTGAGGCGTCCTGCTTCGAGCGCGACGGCCCTGTTGTCGCCGGAGAGGATGGCGGTGCGGAGGGCAAGGTCTCGAACCAGATTGGCTGCTTCGGGCCGGAGCCTGTCGCGGAGCTGGATCTGGCCCACGAGCAGGCCGTTCCGATGGACGGCGACCTGGCCGTCGCTGCCTGCGCCGACGGAGACCTGGTCCTCGCCGAGCAGTCCGGAGAGTCCTTTGCCGGCGACCTCCACCACGGCGGAGGCGCGGTCGAGCGCGATGCCGCGGCGGCTGGTCTCGCGGAGGATGGCCTTGGCGATGGGGTGGCCGCTGGTGCGCTCGAGCGCGGCCGCGATGCGGAGTGTCTCGTCGGTCGCTGAGATGACCTCGGGCCGCCCCGCGGTGAGGGTACCAGTCTTGTCGAAGGCGATCTCGTCGGCCTCGGCGAGCCGAAGGAGGACGGCGCCGTCTCGGATGAAGGCGCCGCGGCGTGCGGCGGCCCCAATGCCCACAGAAAGAGCCGCCGGCGTGGCCAAGGCGAGCGCGCAGGGGCAGGCGACGACGAGCACTGCGACGGTTGGCGGCAGCGCCGCGTGGAGGCCGTGGAGGAGATACCAGACGGTGAAGGTGGTGGTCGCCGCGAGGAGGGTTGCGACCGTGAACCAGGGGGCAATGCGGTCGCTGAGCATCTGCACCGGCGCGCGGGCCGAACGGGCCACCTGCACGAGGCGGGCGAGGCGTGCGATGAGCGTGTCGTCGCCGGTCGCCGTCACCTCGAGTTCGGCAGCGCCCTCGGTCATGGTTGCGCCGGCGGGCAGCTCTTCGCCGGAGGCGCGATGGGCGGGCTCGGCCTCGCCCGTGACGAG
>JBIIFW010000024.1:0-16776 GCA_044236985.1 Bradymonadia bacterium
TCCATGGTGGCCATTACCCTGAGTTCGTTGGCGACCGCCTACGGGGCGACCTTCAACAACCATGTGATCGGCTTCGTGCTTGTCTTTGCGATGTGGGAGCGGTGGTTCCCGGCCTTCCGCGGCGAGGCAATCTCCGGGTCGCGGCTCGCACTCGGCGCGCTTGCGGGCAGCTTCGCGATTGCCTGCGAGCTGACCAGCGGAGCGGTCGTAGCCTCGTCTGCCGCCCTGCTTCTGCCGGCGATCTACCGAGACCGTGCCTGGTTGCGCCTAGGCTGGCTCGTCCTTCTCTTGGCCTCGCTGCCGCTGGTGCAAATCGCAATTCACTGGAGCCAGTCTGGCTCCCCGGTGCCGATCCAGTTTCAAGACCCCGCGTGGAAGTATCCCGGCTCCTACTGGAAGAACCCCGTCGAGTTCGACGCGCTCAACGAGCCCCTTCCCGTCTATGCCTTTCACTCCCTGTTTGGGCATCACGGTCTCTTCAGCATCACGCCTTGGCTTGTGCTTTCGCTAGCCTGGTTCACGGCCCGACCCACGGAGTCGCGGGAGCGCGCTGTCTGGTATGCTGGCTGGTTCATCCTCGTCGCGATGGTGGGCTTCTATCTCTACCGAACCAACAACTACGGGGGCCGATGTGTCGGTTTCCGCTGGTTCATTCTGCTTCAACCCATGATGTTTCTGGCCGCTGCCCGCGTGCTCGACCGAGAGGGGCCGGTGCTTCGACGCCCCGTGCTGCTCGGCCTGCTGATTGGAGCGGGCGCGATCAGCGCTTTGGGAGGGGCCATCAACCCCTGGGAGGAGGGGCTGGTACATGCCATCTTCCGGGCAATCGGCGCGGGCAGCGTGGACGGCTAGGGAGCTACTTGGGGTAGCTGAGTGTTGTCCAACCCGTCCCCGCAACCGCCGCGACGGCCCCGCCAATGCGGAGGGTGGCCTCGTACCGGTTGGATAGTTCGTAATCCATCGGAGCCAGCGCGCTCGCAAGCACGGCGCGGAGTACCGGACTGACGGAGGCAAGCGGGTTCTCGCGTAGTTCGATGTGTCCGTCGGTGACGGTCAGTTCAACCTCATCGGCTCCACTTCGCGCCTGCACACGGTAGCCGAAGAGCACCGGATAGTTGGAGGGCTCGATGGCCTGATTGCGCACATCCACTGGCTTGAGGATCAGGTCGCGGGAGGCAAAGAGGATTTCGTTTCCGAGGCTGACAGTAAGCCAGCCCAACGTGGCGTGGCCATAGGTATCGGGGGTCTGGAGGTGGTTCATCGTAATGGTGAGACCATCGTCTCTGAGGGCACGAAAGCTCGTCCAGCGCTCGCCGACCGAGGAGGGAAAGGAGGAGATGCGGCGATGCTCGGCATACCCCCTTCCTGTAATCGGCTGCCACTGTTCCGCGTCCTTCTTGCTCTGCCGCGTGCTGAGGCGACCCGTCACCGAGAAGCGGGGCAGTATGTGCTCCGTCATGGTCGTGTCGCCATCCCAGCCAAAGCGGGTGATGCCATCTCCGGCCTGCCAGAGTGGCCGGTCCAGCGTGAGGTCGAGTTCGGTCTTCACCCGATCATCGAGGAGCGCGAGATGGAAGGTTCGGCCATCTCCGCGCAGGTAACAGTCGTCGAAGACGAGGTTGAACGCATCGTCGCTGGAACTCCACTCGCCATCCTGCCCGGAGAAGCCGCGACGGGCCCGAAAGACCCCATCTCTGGTCTCGTCCGTGGTCGTCTGACCCATGGGGGCAACCACCGCCTTCACGCTGCCCTGGCGCGCAATCTTGAAGAATCCGGCGCGCATCGAGGTAACGACGAACTGTAGCTTCATGTAGCGGCCATCGTCGAGCCAGACCCAGAAGTCGTAGGACTCGAAGGAGGTGCCTCCGCCGCCCCACGGCGCAAGGTCGGTGGCGACAAGCGGCAGGGAGCCTGCCTCGACCCACCCTCGCACGGGCTGCGCCTCGGCGTGGCCACGAGCGGGCATGAGCGCCACGACACAGAGAAGCAGCAGCGAGACGGCTGCGCGAAGCGAGACAATCATGGTGGCCCTGGTGGGGGAGTCGGGGGTTGCGCCGGCCGACCGGCTTGCGCACTGATAGCGGTGACCGCCTGGATATGAACCGCCTGCGCGGCGCGGTTGGTCTCGTCGAGATCGAGCGCCTGATCGGCAAGCTCTTTGCAGCGTTCGAAGTCTGCAGTGCGGCAAGCCGCTCGCGCGCGTTCCACGAGCAGGCGGACCTGCTCTTCGGTTAGCGGCTGAGCGGAAGCGGCAGTTGGAACGGGAGCGGGCTCCGCGGCTGAAACGCTGAGCGCCCGGCCATCTGCGGGCGCCACGACGGGTTCAAGCGCACGATGCATCCGATGGTAGAGAGCGAAGCCCAGGCCTGCGGCGAACAGCAGGGTCAGCGCAATCAGGACCGCGCGCGCCGACGGCCGTTTGGGCGCCGGCGCAGCCCGCTTCGCGCCGCGCCGCACACCTCCGGACGGAGCCATCTTTGACCCTGCTGCCTCGCTCATGAGATCGAGCGCAACCTCGTTGGCAGCTGCAGAACGGGCGCTCGGTGCGCGGCCCCCTCGCACTTCGCCCGTTCCGTCGCGGTGCGAGGCTGCGGACTCGCTTAACCGCAGCGGCGGCCGTTCTGCCGACGGCCAGCCATCGGCCTCTGCCGGTCGGCCCGCTGCGGGGCGGTCTGGCAGGCGCGTGGGTGCGACGGCGACCTTTGCATCGAAGGAGCCGAGCACCCTGCCCCACCCCTCTCCCGCGGCCGGAGTTTCCTTCCGTGAGTCGGCCGGCGCGGCTTCGCGTACAACAGCAAGCAGTCCAAAGGCGGCAAGTTGTTCGACGATGCGAGAGACTTCGCCTCGGTCCTCGCTGCGCAGCACCTCTACCTCACCGCGCTGCAGTTCGATGGCGAGCTGCGTCCTGCTGCGTCCCGTGATCTCGCTCAACCGGGCGGGCAGCGCGACGGCCTCATCTCCCGGACGAGCAGTCACAACGACGACGAGTTGGGCAGTGTGCGACGACATTTCGACCGGGAATGGGTGCAATGCAGCTCACCTAGCAGGAGCTGCGGGGGGAGACATTATCCGCGAGAGCCCGCATGTTCAAAGCGTCCGATCGCGCTCGGAACCAAGGGGATGGAGGAGGCAGGGCGGCTGAGCCGGCCTGCAAGGGCGTCGCGCATGACCTCGAGTGGCGCCTCGCGACCCGTCCAAAGCTCGAAGGAGGCCGCTCCCTGATGCAGGAGCATGGTCGCGCCGTCAAAGGCAGCCCGCCCTGTCCAGCGGCTCAACGGCGACGGTGCACTGCCGTAGGTGAGATCGAAGAGTTCGGCACGGTGATCGAGCGCGCGCCATGGCAGACGCGACTCGTGGCCAGTGACGCGCGCAGCCGTCAGAATGCCGACGGCGTCGATGACCAGCGCTGCGTCGGCGAAGGCCTCCTGGATTGCAGCCAGATCGCCCGGATGTTGGAGTTGGAGCACCTGCCAGCGGGCCCGGTTCTCGGGGAGCAGCATTTGAGATGCGCAGAGCGCCCGCGCGTGCGCCGGCGTGCGATTGATGACGAGCACAGCATCTGCCCACTGGCCAAGCACGAAGGCCGCAGCGCGCGCCGCGCCGCCTGCCCCTAGCAACACCACCCGCTGCCCTGCGGAGAGGGCACCGTAGGCCGTCAGCATGGCCCAGATGCCGTCAGTGTCGGTGTTGAATGCCTCTGCTCCGCGCGGACCGATGCGCCAGGTGTTTGCGGCGCCCGTTGCCTGCACCACCGGAGAGCAGACCTTCGCCGCCGTGCAGGCAACCGTCTTGTAGGGGGCGGTGAAGTTCAGCCCGCGGAAACCCTCCGCGGAGGCTCGACGCAGGAAGAGGGGGAGTTCCGTCGCCGTGAGCGAGCGGGCCTCGTAGCATGGCTGCATCCCAACGGCCTCGAGCGCAGCGTTCTGCATGGCAGGCGAGGCCGAGCCCGCCACCTCTGCTCCCAAGACTGCGTACCTACCCGCTGCTAACATCTGGCACCTTGCACGCCGACGGCCTAGATGGCTGCGGGCACTCACCCGCTGAGCCCATTCGCCGCACGGAACCCTAAGTCGATGCAATCTCCGAATCAACGAACTGTCGTCACCATCGGTAACTTCGACGGTGTGCATCTGGGCCACCGGCGCCTCGTCGAGGCTGCAGTCGCGGAGGCGGGCGAAACCGGGGCCGAGGCGGTCGCCGTGACCTTTGAGCCACACCCGGTGAGCTACTTCAAGGGGGCCGCGCCAGAGACCTTCAGACTTCAGACGCCCGATGGTCGCGACGCCATCCTCACTGCGCTGGGCCTGAGCTGCGTGGATCGACTGACCTTCGATGAGAGGCTTACCGGTATGTCGCCCGACGCCTTTGTGGAGCTGCTGGTGTCGCGCCATCCAGCCATCGCCGGGGTGCATGTGGGTGGCGACTTCCGCTTCGGTAGCGCACGCGCCGGCGACACGGCGATGCTCCGTGCGCTGGGCGCCCGTCATGGCTTCACGGTCACCGTGCACGAGGCTGTGAAACACCTTGGCGAGACCGTCTCCTCGTCGCGGGTGCGCGGTGCGCTCCGTTCGGCTGATATGAGCCTAGTCGCGGCACTTCTCGGCCGACCGTACGCAATCGCGGGAGAGATTGCTTCGGGCCACGGTCGCGGCCGAACGCTGGGCGTTCCTACGCTCAACCTCTATCCACGGGGACACCTGCTTCCCGCGCATGGCGTCTATGTTGCTACAATTGTTTCCGAAGCGCAGGTCATCTCTGCGGTGGCCAACCTTGGGGTCCGGCCTACATTTGCGGACGACCCACGCATCTCGCTCGAGGCGCACGCAATCGAGGAGTTCACAGCCTTTGAGGGTCCGGTCGATGTCGAGCTACACAGCTACCTGCGGCCCGAACAGCGCTTCGTAGACACAGCAGCGCTCCGCACCCAGATCGGCCTCGACATCTCGTCGGCTGCCGCGTGGCACACCGCTAACCCACGCCTCTAAGCCGCAGCGTCTCCGCCCTTGGCCTTGTCGTCGGTCTGGCCGTAGTACTCACCGTAGTGACGGTAGTAGTAGTAGTAGTAGCCGCCGCGGCGACGCCCCTCAACGTCAATGGCGTTGAGTACCACGCCGAGCAGGTTGGCGTTGACACCGCGCAGGAGGTCGACGGCCCGCGCAATCATCTCACGCCGGGTCGCTCCAGAGCGTGCCACGAGTACGACGCCGTCTACAGCAGAGCCGATGATGGCCGCGTCCGTCACTGGTACAACAGGCGGAGAGTCGAAGACGACCATGCCGAACCGCTCAGTAAGTTCTGAGATGAGTTCACGGAACCTGTCGGACTGCAGTAGCTCGGCCGGGTTCTCGGGGACAACTCCGCAGGGGATGATGAAGAGGTCCGGGACGCGCGTCGCTTGGATGACTTCGTCTAGCGAAGCCTCACCCATGAGAACGCTTGAGAGGCCGACAGCACCGTCCACACCGAAGACCTTGTGCAGGCGGGGCTTGCGCATGTCTCCATCGATCAGGACGACCGTACTGCCCGACTGTGCCATGACGGCAGCAAGACTCACGGAGGCCGTCGTCTTGCCCTCCCGAGGCCCGGCGGAGGTGACGAGGATGGAACGCAGCGGCTGCTCCGAACCCATGAAGATGAGGTTCGTCCGGATGGACCGGCAGGCCTCAGCCATTGTCGACTTGGGATAATCGATCACGAAGGTGTCGCGCTCAAAGTCCTCGCCCTTTGCCGGTGCACGGGAGGAGCGCCGGTCGCCCGTGCCGCGCAGGATGTTTGGAAGAAAGCCTAGGGCCGTCACCCCGATAAGCCGTTCGAGCTCGCCGACCGAACGGACCGACGTATCCAAACTCTCCACAAGGTAGGCGAGGACCAGCGCGAGCAACACGCCAACAAGGAAGGAGGCCAGCATCGAGAAGCCAAACTTCGGATAGACGGGCACACCGCTTTCACTGGCTCGCTCAACCACCGCCACACGGTTCTGCTGGAGCATACGCGCGATCTCTACCTCTTTGAGCCGGCGCTCAATCATCCGGTAAAGTTCTCTGTCTGAGGCGGCTGCCGAGACGAGGTTGTTGTAGGTCAGTTCATCCTGGCCCATCGAGAGAGCCTCGGAGCGGGTCTGATCGAGGCGAGCACGAAGCTCAGCCACGCGCTTCTCTGCCTGCTCGAGCTGCGCCTCAACCGAACGGATAGAGTTCCTGACCTCGCGAAGAAGCATCGAGCGAACCTCCGCATGTTGCTGCTTAACCGAGGCTAGCTGCGGGTGGCCATCAAGGTAGGTTGCCTCCAGCTTGGTGCGCTCCACGCTTAGGTCGACCAACCGGACCTTGAGATCTTCGATCAGCTCCGATGAAATGACGCCCTGAACCGCGGCGTCGAGCAGCGCCTCGTCGGACTTTACAAGCCGATGTTGCTCCGCAGCTACCCGCAAACCGCGGGCATCGGCCTCGGCTTGGAAGAGCTGCCCACTGAGCTCTCCCAAGGCCTCACCCGTAAGGTTCTGTCGGTCTCCCAGCGAAATAGAGAGGATGTTTCTCTCTTTGCGGAAGTCGTAAACGGCAGACTCCGAGACCGACAGCTGCTTGCCCAGGTCCTCGTACTGCTGCCGCAGCCAGGCCGCCGAGCTCTCGGAGACATCAAGACGACGCTTGACCCGCTGGCCGATGTAGACCTCCGCAACGGTGTTCGCGAGCTGTGTGGCGAGTTTAGGAGAGGAGGCTCGGGCGTGGATTCGTACGAGCGATGATTCAAACACGGGTTCGATGGTGATTGCCCGCATCACGACCGCCGCTGCGTCGACTCGCCCCAGCGCTGCGCGGAGCGCAGCAGGGTCCTTGACATCCGTCAGGCCGAGGAACTCTGCGTTCTCGCGGAGCGCGAGGCGATTGGCAACATCCTCAGCGACGGCACGCCCCGCAATGACACGGTACTGCGACTCAAAATTCATACGCAACTCGCGCGCGCCACGGGCCCCGACCTGCGTTTCAAGACCGGCCGACATGCTACCGAGGACATTGGGCGACTCGGTGTCGAGATCGAGGAGGGCGGTCGAGCGGTACTGAGGCGAGAGTGTCCGCAGATAGAAAAAAGTTCCAAGCATTGCGATGACGACAACGCCAACGGTTAGCCAGAGGTGCCGCAGAATGAGTCCGAGATAGTCAACCTGCGAGGCCGTGGAAGACTCGACTGAGATGCGCGCAGGTGTAACTTCGCTGCTCATTGCACCCTCAATTGAGCAGCTGGAAGGTTGGCACGAAGACAACGTCTCCCGGCCAGAGGAGCAGGTTGGGCACCCGCCCCTTCATGATCTCCTGGAGCGGGACATCCAACTTGATCTGCCGACCGTCGACCATCCGCGTTACAAGCACGTCGCCGCTCGCGGTTGTGGCGTCGATGCCCTTGGCAGCTGCGACCGCGTCCACCACCGTAAGGCCGGGCGTATAGGGAAAACTACCCGGCGAGACCACCTGACCGACAACCGAGACACGCCGAGAACGCATCTCGATCAACGCACAAGTCACGAGCGGCGCCTTGAGTACTGTCTCAGCAAGCCGTCCTGTGAGGTCTTCCTCCAGCTCAGCGCAGGTTCTCCCCTGCGCCGTAACAGTTCCAACGAGCGGGAACCGGATGACACCGAGTTCGTTGACCACAAAGTCGCCTCCAAGGTCCGCCTGCCCGAACACCTTGATGGCGAAGGAGTCGCCCACACCCAGCCGGCCCGGGTCTTGGAACTGCCATGACCGCTCTGCCCACTCCAGATAGGAGTCCGAAACGGCGGGGTGACAGGCACCCAGAAGCAAGAGGCTCAAGGAAAGGCGGCGCATCGGAACGAACTCTCAACAGACGAGCAGAGCCGCGGTGGGCCTTGCGGCTGGCTCGCAGAGACGAATCAGTACTTCAGGTCGACGGTAAAGTAGGCCTGATGTCGCGTAAACTCGTTGATCTGAGTGAAGTCGCTCGCCGAGATGTCAGCCGCGTCGCCCGCACCAGCCCCAGCAGCATCGACACCGCCCGTGGCAGAACCAGACCTCGTTTCGAACACATACTTGAAGCCAGCCAAGATGCCCTTCGCGACCTTGAAACCAATCCGGCCTTCCGCACTGGCAACCACGTCGGTGGTCTCGGTAACGAGCGGATCCTGCTGGTCGGGGCCAAAGTTACGGAACGAAGCAGCAACACGCGCGGAGGCGTCGAACAGCTGGTCGCTCGTCGCATATTTCACCCCGAGACGATCATACTGCACCCAAGCATATCGTGCGGTATCAGCGAAGTCCCGCAGATACTCGAGAGAGAGAGAATTACGGCGCGACAGGTAGTAGGTCGCATGCGCGTTGGCTACAAAGGCCGAGGGGACATCAAGGGTGCCGTAATCAACAAATGAAGTGCCAAGTTCGGCTCCAACTTCGAGCTGGGCTGAAAGAAGCGTCTCGCCTCCAACAAAGACCCTGATCGGAGTGGTGTTGATGTTGGTGAGCGTTACCCCAGAACCCTCGCCCGAGCCTTCTCCGACTCCAGCGAGCGTAGATGCCTTGTCAAAGACGTTGTCCTCAACCGTCGCGACGAAAGATGCCGCGGTGCGCGGAAGGAAGTTGTAACGCACCTCGCCGCGACCCTTGGCGATCCCCTTGTCGCGGAAGTCGTAACCGTCTCCATTGGAGTACTGCAGGAAGCCATAGGAACCCTTCGCAAGCGCACTGAAACCAAGACGGGCCTTCGATGCAGAGCCGCCCGGATGAAAGCCGAGCTCTACCCCCGCTTCGTTCGAAACCGCCGTTATCGGCTTGCCTGTCGGCGCCGGATTGGGAGGCGAAGAGAGCCGGAGCTGGTTGGACGGAGTGAAGGAAAGCGCACCGCCCGGATTGAACTTGAGCGCAAAGATACCGCCGAAATCAGGCGCCGACTGATCCTGCTGCCCTTCTGGAACCAGCAGGTACTGACGCCAACCGAGACCCGCGCCTGCGTTGACCTGCATGAGGCCAGAGGCTGGGGTCGAGAGGTTAAGCGACGGCCGCAGGTTCAGCTGCGCGACGGAACCATCCGAGCCCGAATTCGCCTGAACATTCGAGTTAAAGCCGAGCTCCGTCGCAAGACGGCCGTCAACCTTAAGCGCGCCAACGCGCAGCCCATCGCCGGCAGCGAAGGCCTGCTCGGCGCCAGACACGGTCGCAACCACCATCACCAGCGAAGAAACCAGACCCGCCAGCGGACCAGCGCTGATACCCGACCGCATCACTGCGTCACCGCAGGGCTGGTGAACACATCGGAGGTTGCTTCATCGTTCACGCTGTCGCCCAACGGAAGGTACTCATCGACCGAAAAGCCTGTTTCTGTCTCGTCCTCGCCCTCCAGGTCGTCCAGACCCGAGATGCCGCCGGTGGAAGATTCGCTGTCGGGAACGCCGTCGCCGTTCGCATCAACACTGCCGGCCACGCCGCTACCGGCATCGCAAGCCGACGCAGCGGCAACGGCTGTCTTGGCGTTTCGGTTGGCAAGCTTCAAGAGGCTCAACTGCGAATCGGCGGTGCCAGAATCACCACCATTCACGGCGGCCTCAAGCGCGCTGAACGCGGCACTGCCGGAGGCCTCATACTGGTTCAAGTTCTGAATGGACTGGTTCAAGCAGCTCGCGACCGATGCCTGCGGCGGCTGAGCTGCTTCCGCAGCGCTCGCACGCGAGCTCATGTCCGACACCATAGCGCGAATCTCCTCGAGCAGCGTCGCCCCCTGAGCCTGGGTGGAGCCGCCCGCTGTCTGGGCACTCAAAGAGCCCCCAACTGACCAGAAGCTACCGCATAGGACAACAATCGACACGAGCGACCTGCGACGCATTGGGCACCTCAAAAAAGCGAAAGCGAGGGAGTTGGGTCTAGAAATACCGAAGCGGGCAGGTGGTGTCAAAGGAAAGTGTGCAGACACCGCGTCTGTGACACAACGCATCAACCGAACAAAATCAGCAAGAAAGCCTACCATGGGCACAGTAACCCCGGGGAAAAAGCGACACCTGGAAGACGAAACCCACAAAAGACAGCGCGAAAGCGGCCGAAAAGATCCAATGGCCGGTCAATCGCTAGTTCCGCAACGCCATGCAGCCGGCCCAACCGCGCCGACTGCCATCCGCCAGCCCGAACACAGCGCAACCGGCCAAAGCAGCTCCCTCACATCGCTCGGCTAGTTGCCCGAGTCCAGGATGAAGACCTTGGACAGGGTGATGCTGCCGCCCTCCGGCTTCGCAAACCGCCAGCGGCGAACGACGCCCTTGGAGCAGTTCGCTACCGCGCTACCGAGGTCGTTCTCGCCCACGTCGGCTTGGGTGACGGTACCCTCTTCACCAATCGTCCAACGGATCTCGAGCCGCCCCTTCAGGCCTGGGTCCTTCGCAAGTTCGCGCTCGTAGCAGCGCTCGATGTCCTTCTTACGACGATCGATGACCTCACGGATCTTGTCCTTGGAGAGCGAGCCGCTGCCGGCCATCGACTCTGCCTCGGCGCGAAGCCGAGGCTTCACCTTCGCGGCGGTTGTGCCTTCGACTCGCCCAGCTGTCGCACTACCAACGCTGCTGCTGCCGCTCACGTCAACACCGCCACGTTTGACCGAGCCGCTGGCTCCGTCGCTTCCTCCCAGACCACTCTTGGAGGCGATTCCCGTGCCATCACCGGCGAGCTTCTGGTTGGCGATAACCTCATCTGCGCGCCTGCTCGACATCGAATCAGAGATGCCCAGAGATGGCCCGGCACCGCTGTCGCTATTGAAGAGGGCGGCGAGCGCCGAATCCTGCTTCACACGCTCCGTGGCAGCGGCGCGCATCTCCTCCTGCGTGCGGGGCGGGGCCTCCTTCTGCGGCTCCGCAGCTGGGGGAGCCTCAACTTTCGCCTCCTCTGCCACGCCCTCGTCAGCCTCAGCGTTCGGATCGACCTCGGTCGGCACCTCTTCTTCGACGGGCTTGGGGGGCTCGACGTTGGCGATGATCTTGATGATGCGCTCGGTCATCTCCTTCATTTCTGCGTCCCGGGCCGGCGGCGGCACGAAGTTTACGGCATAAAGGATCGTCCCGCCCTGCAGCAGCAGCGAGAGGGCAAAGGAGCTGAGGTAGACTGCATCAATGCTCGCAGCAGAAGCGAGGAAGGTGAGCAGGTTGCCGCGCATGTTCGCGGGGAGCTGGGGAAGCACCCTCAGCGGCGGCGGCGCCACAAACTGGAAGAGCAGCGTCGTGTCACCGAGAGTGACCTTTCCACGCGACGTCTCAGGAATCTCAACGACCCAGGCTTCGCCCGACTTCTGACCCTTGCCCGAAGTGGCGACTGCCGAGAGATCGAGCATGCCGTCGGCGAGCGCGACACGACCCTGCATCGCAGAGGTAACACGCAGCTGGTACTGGCCGCCCTTGACCTCGAACAGGGTCAGGCTTGCAGGAAATGCGCTGGAGGCCACAACGAAGGAGTTCTTGAGTCCCTGCCCGGCGGTAATCGCCTCTCGGGTGCGGAAGATCCGCTCTTCCACCACCTGACCGTTCTGGATGACACCGACGCGCAGGATGCGCTGTGTGGGGGCTGCTACAGCCATGACTCACTCCTTTGATGCGTCCCGGGTGGGGGAGCTCAGTTCAGACACGCACGAACAGACAGCGGGAAACGAACAAAGTTCCGCCGACGGCTGGCGTCTTAGGGGGCCTTTTTAACGACTGCACCCTGTCCACGCTTGGTTGCCGCGAACCTGATGTTCTGTACGCCCGCAGTGCTGGCAGTCGTCATGACCTGGATGAGCACCTTGTATGGTGTATCCTTGTCGACGATCAGGGTGGCGAGCCGATCGTCCGGACGACCGAGCTGCTTGGCCCACATCGAGTTCTGCTCAAGCCGCTCTTGGAGCTTTTGCTGGAGGAGCGGGATGATGGAACTCTCTGCGCTCTGCAGGTTGGAGGGATCGATTGCGCCCTCCACGATCGAGACCACGAACTCGTCTTGCAGCATCACAGACTTCTTGGAGATCGAAATCGCGACGGAGTCCTTGAGCGGCAGGTCGCTGGTCGACTTCGCAATTCGGAGGTCATCGCTCTCGTTCACGGTGATCGGGTCTGCGTTGAAGCTCTGAATGAGGAAGGTCACGAGGACCGTCATCATGTCGATCATGGCGTTTAGGTTGAGTTCAAACTCGCCCTCGATTCGTTCGGTGATTGCTTTCTGACGACGGCGCTCCTTCTTTTTGACCACATAGGGATCAAGGAAGTCGCCATTCTCAGCCGCGAGGTTTTCGATGTTCTCTGCCATGTGGCCTCGATACGGTGAACGTTAGAGCTAGGGGGCTAGCCGCCGGAGGGACGGGCAGCAACGAGCGAGGGGAAGGGGAAGAGTTCGAAACGCTCAGTCTTCTTCGGGTCTGCCGCCGCAGGTTTCAATGCATACTTGGACCTCTCGAGGGCATCGAGTCCGGGCGACTTGCCATCGCCCAACAAGAAGGCCGTGACGTCGGAGGCGGCCGAGGGGGCTCCGGGGTCGCTTTTGCCATCGGGAGCAAGGAAGTACCGCGCCGTATCGATTGTCTTTACGATTGCCTCGAAGGGGACCTCCTGATCCGCACCGATCATGACCACGTTGTTGCCATCCTTCCCGAAGCCTTCGAACCAGGTGGGCTCAAGCCGAATCTTCACGAGTTGGTTGTAGAGCGCCGCGTAGTCGAGCCGAGTCAAGAGCGGCTCCGTCTCCGCCACACCATCGCGCACACAGATCGTCGGCTTCGTACCGTCCACGGCTCCGCCGCCGCAACGCTCGATGGGACCGGCAAACTTTGCAGCAAAGTCTGGATTGTTGGTCTGGTCCAAGATGCGGAAGCCATCGCTGGAGATGTAGATGGTCACTTTCGGCACCTTGACTGCGTTATCGTCGGAAGGGGCGCCGCCAGCTGCAGAGGGCGCTTTAGCGCTCGTAACCTCCAGCGTGCTGGTCTCCGAGAGAACCGCAGTAAAGATGAGGAAGAACATGATGGTGGTCATCATGTCGATCATCGCGATGAGATTCAGCGGGGTATCGCCTTCGTGCCGGGCACGGTGCGCGCGTCCCCGGCGCTTCTCTGCCCGACGGGCTAGAAACGCCTCGTGGTTCTCTTCGGCGATGGGTGCTAGGTTCTGTTCAGTCATGGTGAAGCCAGTCTGGTGGACTCAGGTACAGGAGGAGCGTTGGCACTGCCGCCCTGCGAGGGGCGGCAAGCTCGCTAGCCTTCGTCGGCCGAGAGCTTGCCCTTTCCATAGGCCACGAGGAGATTCTCCGTCTTGATCGAGTACTGCTCGATCTCTTCGACGATTTTCTTCGACATCGTGGAGAGCCAGAGGTGGGCAAGCATGCCGACGATAGCAACACCGAGACCGAAGGCGGTCGCGTTCATGGCCATGGCGATACCCTCGGTGAGGATGCGGCTGCGGTCTTCGGGGGCTGCACCGCCGAGACCGGCGAAGCAGGTGATGAGACCATGGATGGTGCCGAGGAGGCCGAAGAGGGTAGCAACGTTGGCAAGCGTGAGCAGGCCGTTGGTGCGCTTCATGATGTGGGGAACGATCTCGAGCTGCGCTTCTTCAAGCGCGTTACCGATGGCAACCTGGCCCTTGTTGGCGCGGGTAAGACCGGCCTTGATCACGCGGGGCAGCGCTGCGTTCGGCGCAGCGTTGCAGAGCTTGATCGCGCGGTCGATGTTGCCGGCGATGACGAGCTTCTGGATCTGGCCCATGAAGTCGGTTGCGTTGATGTTGTACTTGAAGAACAGGAAGATGAAGCGCTCGATGGCGATGCCAAGCACCCAAATCGAAGTTCCAAGGATCGCAAAGATTGCGGGATCAGCATGACGAAAAAATCCAGCCAAAAAACTCATGTTCGCTCTTCCTCCTAAAGGGCCCGAGTGTGTTCGGGCTGTTTTTTCAGATCGTAGGTTTTGGGTCACTAGCAGGAAATCTGCGTCCCGCCACTTCCACAGTCACTAGAATGGTGCCTTTTCTACCGTCTCGTAGAGACGGGCTAAAAACGAGGCTTCCGGGGGGGTCTGCTGGTAGGTCAGATTGGAGGGGGCGAGGATATAGTAGGCCTCTGGCTTCTCGATCTCACCTTTGATCTTCTCTTCATCGAGTTGAAGCACAGCCCCACGGCGCCCCTGGGCCACGACCTCGGCAGCAAGAGAGGCGACGATGAGAGTTCCAATCACGAGCGCGATCCAGTTGATGCGATTCATGGGGCGTTCTCCTCTGTGGCGGGCGTCTCCTCAATGGGAGTCTCAGATTCATCGGATGGCGACTCCTCCGCTGGAGTCTCGCGCTCTTCCGCGGGGGGCCCCTCGGAGGCCCTGCGCTTCTTCTCGTCGGCCTGCGCCTTGAGCTCGCGCTCGGTCTTGGAGAGCTGACTTGCATCCTTGGCGAACTTCGTTGCGCGCTCCACCGCCGGCCCTGTTGGGGACTTTGCGAGGAAGGCGTTGAAGAGCTCCGCAGCCTTGTCCATGCGGGCGATCTTATCGAGACCACCGAACTCGGCGTCGAAGTAGAGCAGCCCGAGGTTGTAGTAGCTCATGGGCTCGGCGGGTGCGATCTGGAGGGCCTTATCGAAGGCAATCTTGGCGTCATCGTAGCGCTGTGCGCCCTTGTAGGCGGAGCCAAGGTTGTTCCAGACTGCAGCGTTGTTCGGATCGACCTTGCTGGCCGAATCGAGGTGCTCGATGGCACCCTCGAAGTCGCGGGTACGAATGGAGATGACACCGAGGTTGTTGCGTGCTTCGGGGTGGTTCGGGTCGAGCTCAATCACGCGCCGGAGGAAGGTCCGGGCCTGATTCTGACTACCTGCGGCAAGTTCGATCTTGGCCTTGAGGAAGTAGAAGTCGGGGCGGCCTGCGTCGCGCGAGATTGCCTGGTCACAGATGTAGCGGGCGATTTCGACCCGTCCCATTGAGACATTTGCGGCGGCCATGGCGAAGTAGGCGTCGAGGTTCTTTTCGTCGCGCAGAAGGAGCTTCCGCGCCTTCGCGATGACCGCTTCGCTCTGGCCCTGAGCAAGGTCAATGAGAAGCCCCGTGGCCTCGATCGAGGCCGCGTTGCCGGAGGCGGAGAGCCGCTGCTCAAAGAGGGCGCGCGCACCAGAGGTGTCTCCCTCGGCGAGGCGAAGACGGATAAGCGCGGAAACGGGGGGCGCATAGGCCGCGTCGAGTCCTGCTGCTTCGTTAAAGAGTCTGGCCGCTGCGGAGCGGTCGCCACGGTAGAAGGCGATGACGCCCTGAGCGTGCTTCGCCGCTCCGGCGGACAATCCATCGGGAAGCGCGGAGAGGTTGGAGGCGGCAGCGATGAGGTCGCCGGCTCGGAAGGAGCTGAGCGACTCTGTCCCCTCCGCCGACACGGCCGCGGCCTCCGGCGGCGGGGCGGCAACCACGGAGGGTTGAGCGACCTCGGTCTGGGCGAGGCGGGTATCGTCGGCAGGGAGCGGCAGAGCGGTCGTGACGAGCGCTCCGAGATGAAAGAGGAGTTGGTGCATCACGGTGCCGCCTCCCCGGCTTCGGCGACGGGCGCAGAGGGTGTGGGAAGGAAGATCTGGGGAGAGACCAGGTCTGCCACGATAGGATCAATCGGCTCGCTAAGCACGGGGTAGTCGGAGCCGCGGTAGCGGTTGAGCTGCCGGGTCGTGTCGATGGTGCAGGTGTTCACGACGCCAATCTTTTGCATGATGGGGTAGGCGATCTCCCACTCCTTCACGGCCGCGTCCTCGTACTGCGAGGCGAAATCCTCGATGGCAGCGATATACTCCTCCTCGGCAAACGGGTCATCCGCGAGGGCTTCAGGGATGGGGAGCTGGTAGAGGAGGTCGGCCATGCGTTGGTAGACGCGACCCCGCATGAAGAAGGCGCAGACGGTTACGTCGGCAGAGTTGAAGTCGGTGACGGCCTCAAAGGTGCTCTGGAGTTCGATGATGCCGGTCTTGCGGGCTCCGAGCGCCTTCTGCTGCTGAGGGACTGTGTCACCAAGTTGGATGGCGTCCCACTGCTTGAACTTACCCATGGCCGCCTCGTAGGCGAGCTTTGCGGCGGGCTGGCGGGCCTCGGCGCTTTGCGGCTGGCGGGCGCTGAACTCGGAGAGTATCTGCTGGTTGGTCTTGGCGATGGCGCGAGCATCTTTCTGCTGCTCGTAGAACTTGGCGGTGCGGCTCAGGCCGTCAAGGACCGCGTCCGGGATGCTGATCTTGGCCGAGCTGGCGCTGGCGCCGTACTCCTTGCGGAAGCGCTCAAAGATCTTGACCATCTCCTTGCCGTTACCGGCTTTCTCGTAGTTTAGGGCAGCCTGGTAGAGGGCGACGGGGGCCTCATCGGTCCGGGGGTTGGCCTTGACGAAGGCGACATAGGCCTCGGCAGCCTCGGTGTAGCGCTGCGAGTAGTCGAGGAGTTCGGCGGCCTTGAGGCCCGGATACTTGATGCCCTCGGCGTCGGAGTAGCCGCGCTTGTTGAGGTCTCGGAAGGTGGCGATGGCGCGGTCGAAGTCGAAGAACTGGCGAGAGTTGACCGCGATGCGGACGAGGGCTTTGTCGACCCACTCGCTGCCCGGATAGTCTTTGAGGAGGCGGTCGAACTGGGTCATGGCGAGCTCGAACTTCTTGAGGTTCTGCTCGTAGATGAGACCTGCGTTGTAGAGGCCGAGCGCTCCGTTCTGCTGGCCTGCGAACTCATTGGCGAGGCGCACATACTCGATTGCGGCCTCTTCATACTTGCCACCAGCAACGAGGGCCTCGGCCTGCTGCGAGATGGCGCCCATCTGGTAGCGGGTGATGT
>JBIIFW010000215.1:0-4777 GCA_044236985.1 Bradymonadia bacterium
CGAGACACAGGAGGGAGGCCTCGTCCTCTCCGTCGATCTCTCCGACCCGCTCAATCCGGTCGAGCTCGGCCGCGCCTTCGTGCCCGGCTTTATCCAGACGAGCCGCCTGACCCGCGAAGGCGACGTCGCCGCGCTCTATGTGGCAGCCAACGAGTATGGCAACTTCGAGCAGGCGGATGGCACCGTGCAGTGGGAGAACCGGACGGTCCTCAAGAGCTTCGATGTGAGCGGCGCAGCCATCGTGCCCAAGTCGGAACTCAACCTGGGCGGCTATGTCGCTGCGCTGCAGGCCACCACCGAGGCGCTGCTTGTTTCCCGCTTCTCCTGGTCGGGCTCGTCTCCGAACAGCACAGTCTCCGTGGTCGATATCTCCGACCCGGCCGGCAACATGGTCGCTGGCGACGAGGTGGAGGTCTCGGGTCAGGTCTGGAACAAGTACAACATGGACCTCTACGAAGGTGTGCTGCGCGTTGTCTCTGGCCGCACTTGGGGCGGCGGTACCAACGCCAACCATGTTCAGACCTGGAACGCGACCGACCTCGGCAGCCTCATTCCCATCGACGAGGCTACCTTCGGCGACGGACAGCAGCTCTTCGCCACGCTCTTCCTCGGCAACAAGGCCTTCTTCGTCACCTATCTGCGGGTCGACCCCTTCCACGCCTTCGAGGTCGCCCCCGACGGCACCATCACGGAGCGCGCGGAGTACATCGTTTCAGGCTGGAACAACTACTTCCGCCCCGTCTTCAACGACAGCCGCCTTATCGGCATCGGCATGAACGACGTTGGCGGCACGACCATGGCGGTCAGCCTCTACGACATCGATGACCTTACCAACCCCGAGCCGCTCATCAGCCGCGACGAGGTCTCGGCCAACAACAGCTGGTCCGAGGCGGTCTGGGACGACCGTGCCTTCTCGGTGCTCGAGGATGTCGTGGCCGTCGAAGGTTCTGGCGGTGTTACGGAGACGGGCCTCGTCCTCCTCCCCTACTCCGGTTGGGACTCGGCCTACACCACCTACCAGTCTGCGGTGCAGATCTTCACCTTCTCGAACAATACGCTCACCCGCCGCGGCGTCATGAACGAGGGCAACCCGGTTCGCCGCTCCTTCCTCGCTGCGGACGACACCACCGCCAACCTCGGTGAAGAGGAACTCTCGACCTACGACACCTCCGATCCGAACAACCCTGCCGAGCTCGGCAGGGTGGAGCTGGCCCCGAACGCGACAGGCTCGCTGGTCTTCGGCGACTACGGCGTCCGCCTCATCGATAACGGCGCGGCCTCTTGGTGGTATGCCAACCGCGGCGTCCGCCCCGATGCCCGCGTGGAGATCGTGCCGCTGTCGGCCGGCATCGACCTCGGTACCGCAGTAGCCACGATCGAGGTCCCCTCGGGCGCACAGCTCGAGCGGGTCGGCAACCTGCTGGTCGTGGTGTCTGCCGCCTACGAGAACCTGCCAGAGTACCCCTACTACAGCACGACGACCACGCTGAAGGCCTTCGACCTGGCCGACCCGACTGCGCCCCTCGCGCTCGGTACCCTCGAGACCGATGCCATCCCCGCCGACACCTACGGCGGCTACTACGGTGGGCGCGGCATGGTGGACTGCATGGATTGCGGCGGCGGTTGGTACGGCACCTCGCTCCTCAGCCGCACCCACGCCACCTCCAAGGCGCTCACCTTCATTCGCTCTACGCAGGAGCAGGAGTCGCTCGGCATGATCCGCACCTGCAGCAGCTACCCCACGGCCACATCGTCGGCCGGTTGCAGCAGCGAAGACCTCTCCTCCTGCGAATGGCTCTCTGGCGGCCGCACCTGCAACACCAATGAGGCGGGCGAGACCGTCTGCACGGGCGCCTACTACCGCTGCGGATACGACGCAGCCAGCTCCACCAATTACAGCTGCACCGAGATTGATGCGTCGGAGGTAACGGTCTCGACCAGCTGCTACGACAACGAGCAGTTCCGCTACTGGAACCGGTACCGGGCCTTCGTGGTCAACTTCGAGCAGCCCTCCGACCCCGTGCTTGAGGCGGTGGTGGAGATGTCGTCCGGCGAACAGGGCGTGGCCACCATCGCCGAGGGCGACACGCTCTACTACTCCTACAAGGTTCCCTACGATGTCGAGGGCGACCCCCGCCCCTACGCCCGCTACTTCTTCCGCAAGCTCGACCTGTCGCAGCCCTCTGCTCCGATTCTGTCGGCCGGTGTCAATGTTCCCGGCCAGGTGCTCGATGTCTCGGGCGACTACCTCTTCACCCAGGACACCGTCTACGGCGACGCCATCATCGAGACCTCGCTGGCCCGCGTCCGCATGTTTGAAGGGCGCGCCTACCTCATGAACCGCCTTCGGTTGGCCGATCAGCAGGTGGAGGCTGTGCAGCTCGATGGTCGTGGCAACCTGCTCGTCAGCCACCGCGACTCCTGGTGGAGCACGGTCACGGCCGGCGGTACCGGCAGCGACATGCAGAAGCTCTCCATCTTCGATGTGAGCCTGCGCGAGCTGGCCTCGGTCAACGTCGACGCATGGGCCACGCTCAGCGGCGCGCGGGACGGTCGTGCACTCTTCCAGGTCCCGGGCGGCCTGATGGTCGTCAACCTCGACGCGCCCGCGAACCCCTTCCCGCAGGCCTACTTCCCGACGGCCGGTTGGCCGCAGAAGATCGATATCGCTGGTGATCGCGCCTACTTCGCCGCAGGCCGGTACGGCATCTACGACTTCGACCTCAACACCTACAACCTGCTGCCGCTCCTCTAACGCGTTGGCCCAACGCGGGTCGTGCTACTTGCCTCCAACGCTGAAACGGGCGAAAGGGGCAGGCTGCGCGACTCGCTTGTCTGTTTTTGGAGTGTCCCATGCTGAAGCCGTTTGAGGCTTTGACCCGCTTTCGCCTCTCCGTTCTCGTCTCGGGTCTCGCGCTGGCGCTCCTGGCCGCCTGCGGCACGACGCCTACAGCGGTGGGTGTGGCCGGCGGTGATGAGGACTCCGGCGCAGACAGTTCGGGCGACGGCTCGTCGTTCGAGGACGGCTCGGGCGATTCGGGCTCAGGCGATGCCGGCTCCGACGTGGAGCCGGATGGCACGCCTGACGACTCCGGCCTGCCAGACCCCGGCTGCGGCAACGGTGTATGGGAGAACACGGAGGCCTGCGACGATGGCAACGGCATCGCTGGCGACGGCTGTGAGCCCGACTGTACGGTCTCACCGGGTTCGCCTTGCGCGCTCTGCACTTCGTCTGCGGAGTGTAGCGCACCGACCTCCATCTGCGCGCAGCTCAGTCGCCCCGCCTACTGCCTCGCTCCCTGCGAAGCGGCGGGCGGATGCGCTGCAGGATTCACCTGCGAGGCCGTGCCGCAAGCAGGCGATTTTATGCCCATGCCTCCGCTCGTCTGCGTGCCAGAAGACCGGTGCGTCATCTTCTGCGACGACCCCGACAGCGACGGCATCTGCGCACCCGACGACATTTGCCCGGCCGGCGATGACCGTTTGGACAGCAACGGCAACGGCATCCCCGATGCCTGCGATGGCTTGGTGGGTGGCGAGGTCTGCTTCAACGGCGTTGACGACGATCGCAACGGGCTCATCGATTGCGCCGACCCCATCTGCTTCGGGCTCCCCGAGTGCCTTGGTGTCTTCGAGAACTGCGTCAACGGGCTGGATGACGATGGCAACAGCCTCATCGACTGTTCCGACCCCTTCTGCTTTGGCCTGCCCGACTGCGGCGCTTCGGCGGAGCGCTGCAACGATTTCATCGACAACGATCGCGACGGCCTCGTCGACTGCGAAGACGCTGACTGTGCGGGCGACCGCTCCTGCCTCCTGGTGGAGATCTGCGACGATGGCTTCGACAATGATCGGAACGGCTTCGTGGACTGTTCCGACCCTGCCTGCAGCGGTACCTCTGCCTGCGTTGGGACGGAGATCTGCAACGACCTGCTCGACAACGACCGCGATGGCTTGGTCGATTGCGCCGATCGCGACTGCGCGCTTCAGCCGGGCTGCGCGGTGCTCACCGAGGTCTGTGCCAATGGCCTCGATGACGACCGCAACGGCCTGATCGACTGTCTCGATCCCGCCTGCATCGGGACCTCTTCCTGTGCGCCATCCACGGAGGTCTGCGATGACCTTGTCGACAACGACGGCGACCGACGCATCGACTGCGGCGATACCGACTGCGCTGCCGACCCCGCCTGCCCCAGCGGTCCGCAGAGCTGCGTTGCCCCGACCGTGATCACCGATTTTGGCGTCAGCACCGGCGCCACCGCGACCGGTCGAAGCAGCGCCGCCGGCAGCTGCGCAGACAGCACGGGCACGGAGGCGGTCTTCGCCTTCACCGCGCCCACCACCGGCCCCGTCTGCATGCGGACCCGCGGCTCCTCTTTCAACACGCTGCTCTACGCCCGGACCACCTGCGCCAACGCTGCAACCGAGATCACCTGCAACGACAACGGTCGTAACCAGCAGAGCGAGATCTCTCTGAGCACCGTCGCCGGCCAGACCTACTTCATCTTTGTGGATGGGGTCAGCGGCGCGAACGGCAGCTACGTCCTCGCCGTCACAGAGGGTACCTGCCCTCCGCTCGGTTTCGAGAACTGCACAGACGGCATCGACAACGACTCCGACTTCTTTGCGGACTGCGCCGATACCGACTGCGTCTCTACTTCCACGTGCGTCATCTCTGCCGAGGTCTGCACCGACCGTGTCGACAACGATCGGGATGGTGCGGTTGACTGCGCGGACTCCGACTGCGCTGCCAACGTTGCCTGTCTGCCGCCCGGCG
>JBIIFW010000025.1:0-16380 GCA_044236985.1 Bradymonadia bacterium
GCCGCCGCGGTCTTTCTGTCGCAGGCCTACGCGCTGGAGCCGGAGGCTCGCCTGGCCTTCAACACGGCGCTTGCCTACCAGCGCGCCGGCAAGACGACGGAGGCGGTGACCTGGTACCGGCTTGCAGCAGCGGCCGATGAGCCCTCGTTGCGCGAGGAGGCCGAGGCTGCGATTGCTCGGCTTGTGAAGGGGGGCTTTCAGCCCGAGGCTCGGGTCTCGCCGGAGCGGACGCGTGAGGCGACGCTGTTGCTGCGCCTCGAAGGAGCGGTTGCGGGCGCGAGGGTGAAGGTGGATGGCGGAAACGCGCTGGCGTTGCCGGGTACGGTGACGGTGGCGCCCGGAGCGCACCTCATCGAGGCGTCGGCACCCGAGCGGCAGCCGTGGCAGGAGACGGTTACTGTGGAGGCAGGTGAGAGCCGCGTGATCTCGATCGACTTGGTGCCTGTGGTGGCTGCTGAAGGGTTTCCGCGATGGTGGATTGGCTCCGGTTTGACGGCTGCGGCTGCGGCGGCGGGGGTGGGGTACTTTTTCGTCTCCGCCGGGCATTTTGACGAGGCGGATCGGTTGGCGCAGGGTGGCGTGGATCGCGTGGGGTTTGACCGTGAGCAGGCGGACGGACGGACGGCGGCAACGTTGTCGAACGCCTCATACGGGGTTGCCGCGGCGAGCGCGCTGGCGACGGGGCTGATCTGGTGGCTGGACCGGGATCGTTCGCCGGCACCGGGCGAGGTTTCGTTGGTGCCCGTGCTCGGTCCGACTCAGGCTGGCTTGATGGGTTCGTGGAGGCCGTGATGGGACGAAGCGAAAGGTGGCTGATTGGACTGGCTGTGGCAGGGGCCTCGGGCTGCGCGGCGACACTGGAGTTTGACAGCCAGGCGTTTGTGGAGGCTGACTCCGGCCCGACGGGCGAGGTTGGCGTGGATGCCGAGGTGGATGCAGACATTGCAGTCGATACCGGAGCAGCCGCTGACACCGAGCAGCTCTTTGATGCGCGACAGGACACCGAGGCTGATACCGCGATGGACTCGTCCTGTGTGCCGCGGCCGGAGGTTTGCGACGGCGCGGACAACGACTGCGACGGGCTTGTGGATGCTGCTGATCCGACCGTCGTTTGGGATGCGTCGAACTGCGGGAGCTGCGGCGAAGCCTGCGACGGTGCTCCGATGGCGGAGGGCCTTTGCGGAGCGGACTTTCGCTGCAGTGTGCAGCGGTGCAGCGCAGCGGGCTACCGCGACCTGAACGGGCTGTATGAGGATGGCTGCGAGTTCTCGGTTGGCGCGCCGCTGCACTGGTTGAGCAGGCTGTCGGTTTCGGGGTTCACGCAGGTGGATGGGAGGCATGTGGTTGCGTGGGGCGACACAGGGGCGCAGCTGTACGAGACGGGTGCGGCTCCGAGCCCGGTGGGCGCCTTCGGGCACGCCGACGCGCGGACGGTGTCGGCAGAGGTGGTGGGATCGACGCTGTTGCTCGGCATGGAGAGCATCTCGGACGGCACGGGGCTCATCTATCGGCACCCCATCGGGTCGCCCTTTGTGTTCGACGAGGCTGCGTCGCCCGTGCGGCTGAGCCGGCCTCCCACAGATATCGCCGTGAGTTTGGGTCGGGTGCTCGTTTCGAGTGCGGGCCCCGGGATTGTGCAGGGGTTTGAGGAGGTGTCGGGGACCTATCGGTTCCTCGGCTCTGTGAATCCGTTTTCGGGTGCCGATGTACTGGGTCTGGCTGTGAGCGACGACGGGGCGACCGGCTACGCAATCGCTCGTGACGGCGGTTGCCGCGCGCTGGTGTTTTCGGCAACCGGCGCTGCGCTCGCACTTGGCGGCGGCAGCGTTCCCGGTGACGGGGTGACCGAGGCGATCGCACAGGCATCGACGATGCAGTCGGGCCGGCTGGTGGTGGCGATGCTGCTGCGCACGGGCGGTTCGGGCGGGGGTATTGTTCGGCTGGTGTCGGACGCGGGCGCGGGACCGGTGGCCACGGATGTTGCGCTGGGATCTTCGGATGGGGTCTCCATCGGTGCGGTTGGCGGTGGGTTCCGTGTGTTGCATGCGACCGGGGCGGTTTCTCGTCTCGCGGCGAGCGGTGTGGGAGGCGTGGAGCTGCTCGCGGCGCCCACGGGCGTGGCCGGAGCGCGAGCATTCGGGCCGGGCGCTTCGCAGTGGCTTTTGGCAACGGATTCGGAGGTGGCTGTAGCGACAGCGACCGGGGCGGAGGTGGCGGTGGCCCCGGGCAGCCGCGTCGATCTGACTCCGCGGCAGCTTGTGAGCGTTGACGGAGGCTGGCTCCTGGCAAGCGGCAGAACTGGAGTTTGGTCTGTGGCGGAGCGGCCTGAGGGCGGCGTGACAGCGGTTCTGCGAGAGGGTGCCACGGCTGACTTTGTGGCGGCCGGCGCGGACGGCGCCCTGTTCTCTGTTTCGGCGGAGGGAAGCCTTCGCGGCTGGGTTGCCGAAGGCGAGGTAGCGGCGTTTGAGACGGGTCTCACCGGGGTGGTAGCGTTCGAAGCTGGCTTGGGCTGGCTGGTGTTCTTGACGGAGAGCGAGGCGGTGGCGCAGGCCTATCGTGTGGCTGGCGG
This sequence comes from Bradymonadia bacterium, assembly GCA_044236985.1. Taxonomy (GTDB): domain Bacteria; phylum Myxococcota_A; class Bradymonadia; order REDH01; family REDH01; genus CAIWGR01. Next base: position 2,570 of record JBIIFW010000025.1, read on the forward strand.
CTTGGTCTCGCTGGAGGGTTCAGCCCTGCGGCTGACAGGCCGTTTCGGGGCGCTGACGATTTCGGGCGATCGGGTGGCGCTGAGCAGCGGCGTGGAGGTGGCCTGGTACCAGCTGTCGGGAGGTTGGCAGTTCGGAGGTCGCCTGGCCGGGCCGAGCGCGAGCGCGGGGGCAGTGGGGCTTCGTTGGAACGGTGCTTCGCTGCTGGCGGTGATGGATGTGGGCGCCGGGCTGTGGAGCGGCGACACGGTTGCAGGCGGGCAGCTTGGTGCTGCCATCACAGGCGCTGCTGCGGGGGTTCGGAGCGACGCGGCGAACGGGCTGTTCGGTCGTGGCGGCCTGATGGGTTGGCGGTCTGGCAGTCGAGGCGTGGCGCTCTGGTTCGCCGACACAGACGGCAGCATCCGGCTCGGAACGCTCGACGCAACGAGGCCAGGCACAACCGCCTACTTGGCTACCCCCTGCCCTGCTCTGGCCGGTGATACCTCGGCAACGACGGTAGGGGCTGCAACGGGGTGTGGCGTGACGCTGTGGCGCCACCGTCCTAGCCCCTGAGCCGACTAGCGGTCGCCCGACTTGGGGTTCTTGGCACCAGACTGATTGGCGAGGTCGCGGAGTTCGCGGCCGACCTTGAAGTGGACGGCCTGCTTTGCCTCGACGGGCACTTCGTTGCCGGTCTTGGGGTTGCGGCCGACGTAGGCGCGGTGCTGGTTGAGGGAGAAGGAGCCGAAGCCCCGGATCTCGATGCGGTTCCCCTGCGCGAGCGTGTCGCCCATGGCGGAGAGGATGCACTGGACGACCTCCTCGGCCCGCTTTTTCGGGATTCGGGCGCGTTCCGCAAATAGCTCGATAAGTTCGCTCTTCGTCATGATGCCATGCCGTTGTGAGTGCAGCGTAAGGGAGGTGTGGGGTGCATGATGCAGTGCGAAGGGAGTTTCGTCAACGATGACAGCAGGGTTGATTTGGTCGCGGCAGAGGAGCGGTTGGAGAAAAATTCACAACGACCCCGTGAAACTCGTTACAGTTCCGTTTCGACCTACGCATGGAGGAGCCGAAGATGCTGACGATGCCTCGAGTACGGAATGCTTCGCTGCTGTTGCTGATGACCGTTGTAGGCCTCGCCGGCTGCACAGCGGCGAGCGATGGCCGGGCGAGTGGCGGGAGTTCGAGCGGCGGCGGGTCGATCCGAGACACCGGCATCAGGGATACCGGCGCGGCAGACACGGACGGCGTTGACGGAGGCGAGGACGCCAGCGCTGTGGACACGGGGACCGATGTTCCCGTGGGACCGTGCAGTGCGGGCGAGGTTCGCTGCAGCGAAGACGGGGCAGGGCTGCTGATTTGTCAGATCGATGGCAGCGAAGCGGCGCAGCCCTGCGCAGCCGGCCAGGCTTGCGCAGCGGGAGCCTGCGTGGATGGGTCGAGTATCTGCATCCCCGGCGCCACGATAGGCTGTCTCGACCCGCGCTCGCTCGGCGTCTGCCCGAGCAGTGGCGCCGGTATCGAGCGATCGCCCTGCCCCGTGGAGACGCCGAACTGTTTGGCTGGCGCCTGTACCTCGGATGTTTGCATCGCTGGCGTTCGCGGTTGCCAGGGCGACTCGGTGGTGCAGTGCAACGCTGAGGGAACAGCGACAGAGGTGCAGGAGACATGTGAGTTCGGCTGTTCGGGAGGCACCTGCGTGGACCCCTGTGCAGGGGACGAGAAGACCTATGTTGGTTGCGACTTCTACGCGCTCGACTTGGACAACTTCTCGGATGCGACGGATCCGTCGGGTGCCGATGGGCAGCAGTATGCCATCACGCTGTCGAATGCGGGGACGCGGGATGTGAGTGCGACCGTGACGACGCCGGAGGGCTACTCGCAGACGGTGTCGATTGCCGCGGGGGCGCTAGCCTCGGTGGAGCTTCCGCAACGGGATGTGATCGGCACCAGCCGCTCTCTGAACAGCTACCGGGTGCAGAGCACCGGGCCGATCATTGCGCACCAGTTCAATCCGTTGAACAATTCTGGTGTGTTCTCGAATGATGCCTCGTTGCTTCTGCCTGCGACGGCCTTGGGGACGGAGTATCTGGTGGCGGGGTGGCCATCGGGTCCGGCGGGCGCGAGCTACTTTGCAGTGGTCGCGGTTGCAGAAGGGACGACTTCGGTGACGGTGACTGCGCCGCCACGCTCCGGGCTTCAGGCCGGCGGCTCTGTGGCGGGGATTCCCGCCGGTGGCAGCGCGACCTTCGAGCTTACGCAGGGCGAGGTTCTGGCGATGCGGGCGGAGGGCGCGACGGGTGACCCGACGGGGACGCGGGTGACCTCGACGAAGTCTGTAGCGGTCTTCTCGGGCAACGAATGCGCGAACGTTCCGGCCGGTGTCTCCTACTGCGACTATGTGGAGGAGCAGATGATCCCCGTGGAGAGCTGGGACACGGAGTATCTGGGCATCAAGTTCAAGCCGCGCGGATCCGAGAGCGATGTGTGGCGGGTGATCGCATCAACACCGGGAACGACCATTCAGACCGACCCGGTGATCGCGGGCGTGAGCGGCCGGACGCTGGGCGGCGGCGAGGTGATCGAGTTTGCGTCAACGCTCGACTTTGCGCTCTCGGCGACGGGTCCGATCAGCCTGACGCAGATGATGGTTGGCTCGAGCTACCCGAACCCTGCGAACGCGACCTGTGAGCGTGCAGGGGATCCATTTCCCTGGTCGAGTGAGCGGAACTGCGCGATTCCGGATACCTGCGGCGGGTCGGGGATCGGCGACCCTGCGATGCTGATGGCGGTGCCGACGCGGCAGTTCCGCGACAACTACATTTTGCTGACGCCATCGAACTACACGGAGGATTTCCTGAGCATCGTTGCACCAATCGGGACGGTCATCGTGATTGATGGGAACCCGCTCGCAGTGAGCCCGACGAGCCGGCTGAGCGCAGGCGGGCGGCAGTGGGACATCTACAAGCAGGGCGTGCCGGACGGCGTGCACACTGTGACGGGCGGGCAGGCCTTCGGGCTCTATGCCTACGGGTATGACTGCGACGTCTCGTACGCCTACGCTGGCGGACTGAATCTCGAAGGCCGCTAGGGGGCCTGGAGCGGCGCGCCCGTCGCGTTGCCGGCCGCAAACCAAGAGCCCGTGGCCCAGCCATCGGAGGTCACGGCTGTGCCGTAGACGGGGCTCAGGGCGATGACCTCGACCCAGTAGTCGCCGGCGGCGGGAAAGGCGGCCGCAGGGAGGTACTCGTCGGGGCCGGTGAAGGCCGAAGCGGCAAGGAGCCAGCGGTCGATGCGGGCGCTCGTCGCAGCACCGCCGCCGGCATCGGCGAGGAGGTCGTAGGTGACCGTGTTTCCCCAGCGATTGTAGGGGCTCACGATGGCGAGGGCTCCACGGTCGGCACCGAGGAGTTCAATCGCGGTGTTCTGGCCGGTTCCGGGTGGCTCGGCCGTGGCGGGGAGCCTGAGGGTGGGGGCGGCCGGGAGCTGCAGTTCGGCGGTGAGGGTGGTGGCACCAGAGGGGAGCGCCGCAACGAGCGAGAGGGTGATCGGGGTTCCCGGCGCGAGGGTCCCGAAGTCGTCGGTGCTGGCCGACTGGTAGAAGTTGTTGGCGACGGCGAAGAGGGTGAGGGGCTGATCGCCAATGAGCAGCCGTAAGTCACCAATGGGGACCGTGCGGTCAACGGCGCCGGGGTTGACGAGCTGGAGCTGCGCCTCGACGAGGCGGCCGCCGCCAGGTGCCGTTCGTTGGAGGATGAGCCCCACAGCCTTGACCGAGCCGGCGGTAACGGGTGCGGACTCCTGCACGCCCCCGACGGAGGAGCCGAAGGTGAGGTCGTCGCAGCCGGCCAAGGCGAGGCAGAGCGCCAAGCCGCCGGGCAGAGAGCGGTTCACGAGGCCTCGACCCGGAAGGTCTGCTGGCCGACGAGGATTCGGTCGCCGAGGGCAAGTTCGGTGGACTCCCAGAGCTTGAGCCAGGTTCCGTTGGAGCTGCCCTTGTCGATGAGGTAGTAGTGGCCGTCGCTTCGAGCGACGACCTCGGCGTGCTTGCCGGACATGAAGCGGTCGCGGGGGAAGACGAGGTCTCCGCGCTCGCGTCCGATGGAGGTCGCGGTGTCGTAGAGGAGGTAGGCGTTCTGGGCGACGCCACCAACGCCGATCTGGACGAGGCGGAAGGCTGCGCCAGGGCTGGGGGAGCCTAGGTGGCGGGTGCCGTCGGCGTCGCGGGCGCGCGGGTCGGCAGTCTGCTCGACCCGCTCGAAGCGGAGGAGTTGGCGGCCGAGGATGAGGGTGTCTCCAAGCTGCAGGCGGTGTTCGTTGCGGAGCTTGAGGAAGGTGCCGTTGAGAGACTGGAGGTCTTCGATTCGGAGGGCTTCATCAGAGGCGGTGAGCTTGGCGTGTCTCGGCGACAGCAGGGGATCTGCGGGGAAGGCGAGGTCTGCCTCTCGTCCGATGACCAGCGCGTCGAGCGGAAGAGGCGTGGAGGTTCCGTCGGAGCCATCGTCCCGGAGTTGCAGCAGCCGGAATCGTGACAGCGGCGCGGAGGGTAGCGTGACGGGCGCTACAGGCGGCCGTTGCGGCAGTCCGCAGTCTCCGCAGAAGCGGGCCGTCGGCGGGTTGTGTGCGCCGCAACCGCTGCAGGCGTGGGGGTGGGCTTCGTGGTCCGGGTGGGGCTCGACGAGAGCGCCTCCCGCGTCGGTCGGCGGGGTAATGTGGAGTTCGGCGAGGAGGAGCTGCGGGCGATAGAGATCGGTGCCGCGTGCTCGTCCTTCGTAGTCATCGGCCCTCTCGAGGAGGAGCCGTAGGGACTCTGCGAGGGCATGGTCGTGGGAGGGTGTCATGGCCGAGCCGACAGGCGAGTAGGGGGAGGACGACGGATTGAGGATAGCGTCGAAGCGCGGTTTGCGACAAGTATCGGCCGACAGTTCTTGAAAGTGGGCGGCTGCGCGTGTTAGGGAGCTTGGACACCCTCGAGCGATGGCGTAGCCATGAAAGTGTGTCCGCACTGCGGTCGTAGATTCAATGAAGAGGCATTGTTTTGCCCCGACGACGGCTCGGGGCTCGTGCCGTTGCCTGAGCGGAGTTCCCCCGCGGCGCAGGTTGATCAGGACGACCTCGTCGGGACGACGCTTTTTGGTGACTACATCATCAAAAAGAAGTTGGGCGAAGGGGGCATGGGCGCCGTCTATCTGGCTGAGAACCCTGCAATCGGGCAGCGGATTGCGGTAAAGGTTCTGCACGGTCACGCGGCGCGGAATGAGGAGTTGGTGAAGCGTTTCAACCGCGAAGCACAGGCGATCGCGCGGTTGAGCCATCCGAATATCATCCGGGTGTTTATCTTCGGGCGGACGCCGGAGGGTATGCTCTACCTTGCGATGGAGTTCGTGGAGGGCCAGCAGCTCCGAGACGTGATGGAGGCCGGCACGAAGATGGACGAGCTCCGCGCGATTGGGATCATGCGGCAGGTGTTGCATACGCTCAGCGAGGCGCACGAGATCGGCATCGTCCACCGGGACCTCAAGCCCGATAACATCATGCTGACGAAGTTCCGCGGTGCGGATGACTACGTGAAGGTTCTCGACTTCGGCATCGCCAAGGTCAAAGAGCCGGACGGCAAGCAGCAGCAGAAGCTGACGCAGGCTGGCGTGGTGTATGGCACGCCCGAGTATCTGAGCCCGGAGCAGGCGCAGGCGAAGGAGCTGGACGGTCGAAGCGACCTCTACAGCTTGGGAGTGATTCTGTACGAGATGATGACGGGCGATGTTCCGTTCAAGAGCAACACTGCGGTCGCGGTGCTTGCGTCGCATGTGTACGACGCGCCGAAGCCTCCGAGCAAGGTGGGCAAGCGGGCTGTGCATCCGAAGATGGAGCGCATCATCCTCAAGGCGCTCGAGAAGGACCCGAAGAACCGATACGCGAACGCGATGGAGTTCCTGTCGGATCTGGAGACGCTGGAGAGCGAGTTGAGCTCGGAGACTGCGGTTCGGACAACGGTGCTCGACCCCCGTCAGCTTGCGCTGGTGCTGGATGTGGCACGCACGAATGCGGCGCGACGCGGTGCCGGTGCGGCGGCCGCTACGCCCGGCTCTGCGAGTTCGACCTCGATTCCGTCGATGGCGAAGCGTAACACGCCACCTGCGATTTCGGGTTCTGTGGGAGCGGTGAAGGGAGCGGGAACGCCGCTCGCGGAACAGCCGCCTGGTATGAACCCGACCGTACTCTACATTATCATGGCCGGACTGGCGGTGCTGTCGCTGCTGCTGCTGGGCCTGGTTTGGGTGCTTTACCAGAAGAGCGGCACGCCGCCGCCCGTGGGTACGCCCTAACAGGCGGAGGCGGTCTCCGAGGCGAGCGCTACTTCTTCGGGAGTTTTGCGAGTTCGAGCATGAACTGCGCGGAGGCCTCGATGCCTTGGTAGAACGAGGTGATGGAGAACTTCTCGTTGGGGGAGTGGGCGCGGTCGTCGGCGAGTCCGAAGCCCATGAGGATGGAGTCGAGGCCGAGCTCTGACTTGAAGCTTGCGACGACAGGGATGCTGCCGCCTGAGCGCATGAAGACCGGATCGACGCCCCAGACAGTCTTGAGGGCGTTGGTTGCGGCAATCATGGTGGGGACGGCGCGATCGGCGAGGAAGGCGGGAGCGCCGTGGTGGAGCTCGACGCGGGCGGTGACGCCGGGCGGCAGGTTGGCGAGGACATGGTTGCGGAGCTTGGCCTCGATCTCCTCGGAGGTCTGGTTGGCGACGAGCCGGCAGGAGACCTTGGCGTGTGCGGAGGCGGGAAGGACGGTCTTTGCGCCCTCCCCCGTGTAGCCGCCCCAGATGCCGTTGCAGTCGAGGGTGGGCCGGGCGGTGATGCGCTCGAGGAGGGTGTAGCCGGCCTCACCGGGCGACTCGGCGACGCCGATCTCGGAGCGGAACCGGGCCTCGTCGTGGCCGAGCGCGGCGAACTCGGCGCGCTCCTCGGGAGTGAGCGGCTGGACGCTGTCGTAGAAGCCTGGAACGGCGACCGAGCCGTCGGGGTTGTGGAGGCCGGCGATGATTCGGCTCAGGGCGTTGATGGGGTTGGCGACGCCACCGCCGTAGAGGCCGGAGTGGAGGTCGTGCGTGGCGCCCTGCACGTGGATTTCGACATAGGTGAGGCCGCGGAGGCCGACGGTGATGCCGGGTCGGCCGGGGGACCACATGGAGGTGTCGCTGATCAGGACGACATCGGCGGCGAGGCGGTCACGGTGGTCGCGGAGGAAGGGGTCGAGGTTGGGGCTGCCGATCTCTTCTTCGCCCTCGATAATGAACTTCACGTTGCAGGGGAGCTTGCCGTCGGCGGTCATGAGCGCATGGGCGGCGAGGACATGGGCAAACATCTGGCCCTTGTCGTCGGTCGCGCCGCGGGCGACGATGTTGTCGCCCTCAATGGTGGGGGAGAAGGGCGGGTTGCGCCACTCTTCGAGGGGCTCGACCGGCTGCACGTCGTAGTGGCCGTAGATGAGGACGGTGGGGGCGTCTGGTGCTCCGAGCCACTCTGCATAGACGACGGGGTGACCGGGGGTGGGGATGACCTCGGTGTGGAGGCCTGCGCTACGGAGCGCGTCGGCGACAAAGTCGGCGCAGTGAGCGGTGTCGGCGTTGTGCTCTGCCTTGGCGGAGATGCTGGCAATGGAGAGCAGATCTTTGAGCTGCTGCAGGTGTTGGGGGCGGCGGCTCTGGAGGAGCGTGGAGAGGGCGTTGGACATGTTGGGACCTACTCGGTGGGGGAGGCGCAGTCGGTGGTGGCGGCGAAGAGGACGAGCCCACTCGCGGCGAAACCGGCATCGGAAGGGGCGAGTTCACGGCGGGAAGCAGCGAGGCGTTCACGGCTGAGCTGGGGCTGCCGGATGAGGAGAATCTGGGAAAAGCGGGTTGCATCGACCTGCCGGATGACACCTGGTTTGCGGCCGTCGCGGTCGCGCAGCAGGATGGGGATGAGGTTCTCCTGGCGGGGGAGATAACCGAAGCGTGCTGCGAGTTTGAGCGCTGCAATCTCGTGGCGCGGGTCTGCAATGGCAGCATCGATCCAGGGCTCCACCTGGTCTGGCGTCAGGGAGGCCGTGAGGGAGGCGACGACGTCGGCCTCGGTGAGGTCGGGCGTGGCGGCGAGATGTGAGGCGACCACCGCCGCGCCCGCGGTACCGAGCCGGTCGGCGAGGCGAAGTGCGTCGGGGCGATCGGCAGGATCGGTGATCGTAGCGAGGTGGCGGGCGAGCTCCTGCTCGCGTCCAACGGCCCAGAGCAGGGCGGCATCCGCACGCGTGACCTCGTTGGTCTCTTTGAGTGCTCCGGCGCGAAGGGCCATCATGGCGGCGGCGTCGGGTGCGGCCATGAGCGCGGTCCAGTCGGGCGCCTGCTTGGTCAGCGAAGCGTGGGTGAGCAGAGAGTACTTGCCGAGTTTGAGGAGGGCGAGCTGTGCGAGGGCGGCAAGGTCGTTGCGCTCGGCGGCACCGAAGAGGCGGAGCTGTTCGGCGCTGGCGGTCGCGAGGGCCGGGTCGCCGGCGAAGAGTCGGACGAGCGCGCGCGCCACGAGGTGGTCGGGGGTTTCGCCGGAGGGAGCGTCGAGCTGCGCAAGGAGCGCGGGATCGCGGAGGGTACCTGAGCGATTGATGAGCCAGAGCGCAACGGCGCGTTCGGCGCGGATCGACGGGGGTTCACGGAACAGGTTGAGCGCGGCGGGCATGGCGAGTGCTGCCGGGACGAAGTGGTTGACGAACTCGAAGGAGTTCATGCGGGCTTCGGGCGTGAGCTGCTTGTCGAGGAGGAGCTGGTTCCAGGCGGCGGCGGCGGGCTCGCCGCGCAGCAGGGCTGCCTCGGCACGGAGGAGGCGAACCTGCGCGGAGTCGCGGTCGGAGGGGGGGATGAGTGCGGGGCGGGCGATGAGCAGCTCGCGGAGGAGAGCGAGGCAGCCGGTATCGTCGGGGTGAAGGTTACAGAAGCGCTTGTCGCCGAAGAGGAGTTCGAAGGCAGGCAGCGGGTAGCTGGACATGCGCTCCATGCGCGAGATGCGGATGGGGGCAGTGATGAGCGCCTCATCTTTGGCGCGTTCGAGAAAGGCGATGAAGCCCTGCTCACCGATGGAGATAAGCGATGAGGCGGCGAGTGAGAGTTTGAGGCGGGATGGCTCGGCGGCGCCGGTGTCGATGAGCTTGGAGGCGACGGCAACGACCGCCTCGGGCGAGATGCTGGCGAGCGCGTCGAGCAGCCGGGCCGCCTCTTCTGCGTTCGCGGCGATGATGCGCGAAGCGATGAGGTCTGCAATCGGAGCGGCCCCCGGCCCGGCCGCCTTTAGCTTGGCAACGGCCTCGGCGGGCACCTCACCCGGGGTGTTGAGGAGGTCGGTCAGCTGTGTGAGGTCGACCGAGGCTCCGGTGGCGGTTGCGGGGCGCCTGAGGAGCGCGTTGGTCTCATCGCACGGGGCAGGCGGGAAGACCTCTGGGGTCGCGGGGAGCGCTTCGGGGGTGGCAACCGGAGCGGGCGCGGCAGACGCAGTCTGGGGCTCCTGCTTGCAGGCGCTGAGCGCGAAGCAGAGCGTGAGGAGCAGGGAGAAGGAGTGACCCGAAGAGCGGTGCATGCTGGTCGTCTCGTAGGCGGTGCAGTTGGTGGCGGGCGATACGGCTGCGCTCTGCTGATGGCAAGATTCGCAGGCGGTCGAACAAGGCTTGGCAGGGTGCGGCAACAGGCTAGAGTCGCTGCGTATTCTCACGGATGGAGATGAGCGATGGCGATAGTGACTTCTGCCCCGCCCGGCATGCGCGACTTTTTGCCGGCCGCGGTGGCGCGGCGTAGGTTTGTGATGGAGCGGATCCGCGAGGTCTATCGGCTGCATGGGTTTGTGCCGCTGGAGACGCCATCGATGGAGCGGCTCGAGGTGCTTCTCGGCAAGTATGGCGACGAGGGCGACCAGCTGATCTTCCGCGTGATGAAGCGGGGTGAGGCGCTCTCGCGGGCGGTGGAGGATGGCGGCAAGGAGCTCGCCGACTTCGGCCTGCGGTATGACCTGACGGTGCCGCTGGCACGCGTGGTGGCGGAACATGCGAGCAGCCTCCCGCGCCCGTTCAAGCGGTACCAGATGCAGCCTGTGTGGCGGGCCGATCGCCCGCAGCGCGGCAGGCTGCGCGAGTTCTACCAGTGCGACGTCGACTTTGTCGGGAGCCGTTCTCTGGTGGCCGAGTACGAGGTCATCTCAGCCGTGACGGGTGCGCTCGGCGCACTCGGTTTCACCGAGTTCCGCGTCCGTGTGAACGAGCGCCGCATCCTGAGCGGGCTGGTTGAACTGCTGGGGCTGCCAGCGGACCAGGGCATCGCGGTCATCACGGTGATCGACAAGCTCGACAAGATCGGGATGGAGGGTGTGCAGCGTGAACTGGAATCGTTGGGTGTGGGCGCGGAGGCGTGGGAGCTGCTCTCTTCGCTCCTCAGGCCAGGCGTGACACTCGCTGAGGTCGCCGCCGCCTTTGCCGGTAGGTCGCCAGCAGGAGAGGCCGGCTGCGCCAACCTCGAGGCGCTGTTTGCCTTGCTTGCTCAGGCGCCGCTTGCCGTCGGCACCGTGGGATTCGACCTGAGTCTTGCGCGGGGGCTTTCCTACTACACGGGGCCGATTTTTGAGATTGCCCTTCCCGACCTTTCGGGCTCGGTGGGTGGTGGTGGACGCTACGATGGGCTCATCGGGATGTTCGGCAAGGAGCAGATCCCGGCGGTGGGGTTCGCGCTGGGGTTTGAGCGGATCATGCTGATCATGGAGGAGCGCGGGATGTTCCCGGAGCTGGCCGAGGGGGCAGACCTGATGGTGAGCCAGCTCGACGGGGAGGCCGAGGCGCTGGCGGCAGTGCTGGCGTTTGCCAAGCTGGCGCGGAGCGCGGGGCTGTCGGTGGAGATCTACCCCGAGGTGGCCAAACTGCCGAAGCAGTTCAAGCATGCGGAGTCGATCGGTGCGCCCGTCGTGGCGATTCTGGGGCTGCGCGAGGCGGAGTCTCAGACCGTGGGGCTGCGTCGCATGGGGACCGGCGAGCAGGTGACGCTGCCCTGGTCGGAGGCAATCGCTACGCTGAAGGGGCGGGCATGAGGGCGTCGTCCGGCACCGTGAGGTGGTGGCGGACGAGGTCGAGCATGAGGGCGAGGTCGGGCGAGAGGTAGCGGTCATCCTCGAGCTGCGGGACGTGGGCGCGGATCTGTGCGAGCAGGTCGGCGGTGCCTGCGCCAGGGCGGTGGGGTGCGCGAAGGGAGAGGGCCTGGGCTGCGACGAAGAGCTCGATGGCGACGACCTGCTCGAGGAGTTCAAGGATGGCGAGCGCCTGCCTGCCGGCGTGCTGCCCCATGGAGACATGGTCCTCCATGTTGGCGGAGGTCGGGATGCTGTCTGTGGAGGCTGGAACCGCGAGTGTCTTGGCCTCGGAGACGAGGGCAGCAGCGACATACTGTGGGATCATCATGCCGGAGTTGAGTCCGGGGTTGCTGACGAGGAAGGCGGGCAGCCCCTCGCTGAGCGACTTGTCGACGAGGCGTGCAGTGCGGCGCTCCGAGATGCTGGAGAGGTCTGCGAGCGCGAGTTTGAGGTAGTCGAGCGCCATGGCGACGGGCTGGCCGTGAAAGTTGCCGCCCGAGAGGATGTCTTCGTTGTCGGGGAAGATGATGGGGTTATCTGTGACAGCGTCGGCCTCGATGAGGAGTTGGGTCTCGACATGGTCGAGGACATCGAGCGCTGCGCCGTGCACCTGGGGCGCGCAGCGGAGGCAGTAGGGGTCTTGGACAAACTCACGCTTGCCTTCGACCTGGCCGGGCGTGCAGCCTACGAGTTCGCTGCCTGCGGTGAGATGGCGGATGCGGGCGGCGACGGCGATCTGACCGGGACGGCCGCGGACGGCCTGGACGCGCGGGTCGAAGGCCTCGATGCGGCCTGCGAGCGCCTCGAGAGAGATGGCGCAGGCGGCGTCTGCGAGCGCAAAGATGCGGCGCGCGCGGAGGGTGGTAACGAGGCCCAGCGCGGTCATGGACTGGGTACCGTTGAGGAGGGCGAGCCCCTCCTTGTAGGTAAGTCGGACGGGCTCGAGGCCGGCGGCGGCGAGTGCAGCGAGGGCTGTGGTGCGACCGGTGGGTGTGTCGACCTCGCCGACGCCGATGAGGGCGATGGCGACATGTGCGAGGGGACAGAGGTCGCCGCTTGCGCCGACGCTCCCGCGCTCGGGGACAACAGGATGGATGCGGGCGTTGAGCAGGTCGATGAGGCGCTGCAGGGTCGTGCGACGGATTCCGCTGAAGCCCCGCGAGAGGGCCTTGACCCGCAGGAGCATCATGCCTCGTACGACGACCTGCGACAGCGGGTTGCCGACGCCGCATGCGTGGGAGATCACAAGCCGGTGCTGCAGCTGCTCTGCATCGTCCGGAGAGATGCTGGTATCGCGGTTGGATCCGAAGCCGGTGGTGACGCCGTAGACGCTCTGGCCGGAGCGGGCAGCGCGGGCGACGATGTCGGCGGAGCGGTCGATGAGGCGGGCAGCGTCGTCGGAGAGTTCCACCTTCGCGTCGCCGAAGAGCACGGCCTCGATCTCTGCGGAGGTCAGCGGCTGGTCACCAATCACGAGTTTCATCATCTAAGCTCCGGAGCCAGCCCCGCGGCGTGACAGCGAGAGCAGACTGGCTGCGCGCAACGTGGCGGGCGGCAGGCTAGCGAGGCATTGGAGGATGGCATAGGCTGAACTGCTTGCCGAGGCTGACGCAATGCGGCGGCGGGTGGCCGCCGGGGCGTCACGGGTAGGCAGCGCAGGCCGCGCCGGAGGCCGGCCTTTGGCTAGCGTCTGGCGAGGAAGCCGCGGCTGATGAGCTGGCCGAGATGCTGGAGCGTCTCGATCTCGTCGCCGCCGAGCTGCATGATGAGGTGCTCGACCGTGTCGGCCTCGAGCGCTGATTGCAGGAGGTCGAGCTGGTCTTCGGAGAGGTCGGCAAGCCGGCCGCGGAGTGGCTTTGCAAGGAGGAGGCTGTCGGTGAGCGCGGGGGCGCCGCGGCCGAGGTTGTCGCGCTCGTCCATGAGGCGCATGGCCTCCATCATGAGCGCCTCGGTGCTCATCTGGATCTCGGCTGCAAAGGTGCGCTGCGCGGGTGGCTCAAGGACGAAGGTTCCTTGGCTCCAGGTAAGGGCTCGGTAGGCAGCACGCTCGCCGGAGAGCTCGGGGCGGCTGGTGATTTCGGCGTGGATCACGCGACCGTCGCGCAGGTAGATGGCGGCGCCATCGTCGGTGGTCTGGATGCGCAGGAGGCCGCTCTTTCGTGCGGACGAGAAGAGCTGAAGGAGGTCGGAGAGCGAGACCTCTTCGAGCAGTCCGGACATGAGTCCGCTCACGGTTCCGCCGGCGGGCCGCTGCGGGGGCGAGGTAAGTTCATCAGGCTTGCCGCTGAGGAGCGTCGCCTGGGTTGCGGACTGCTGCTGTCGCGGCTGCTGAACCGCGATGCCGTTGGCAACAGAGGCGGCAATGAGACGGATGATGGAGGTCCCGAAAAGGATGCGGTCGCCCTCACGGAGGGGCTGGGTGTTGACCCGCTCTCCGTTGACGAAGGAGCCGTTGGTGCTGCCGAGATCTACGAGCGTGACCTCGCCGTGTTCGACAACGAACTTGGCGTGCTGTCGGGAGATCATGTCTTCGACGAGCACGAGTGCGCAGTCGCTGCTCCGGCCGACGAAGTACTCGGTCCCCTCCACAAGAGGGAACTCTCCGCCCTGGTATTTGCCGGAGATGAAGCGAAGGACCCAGTCGACCATTGCGTGACCCGATGCATGGGTGGCAGTCGCCCCAGAAGGGCAGCGAGATGATA
>JBIIFW010000216.1:0-4774 GCA_044236985.1 Bradymonadia bacterium
AACACCACCGCGAGCGGCGAACCCTTCAACATGTATGACTTCACCGCCGCCCACAAGACGCTCCCCTTCGGCACCTGGGTCATGGTCACGCGCACCGACACCAAGGCCTGGACCATCGTCCGCATCAACGACCGCGGCCCCTTCGTCGCCGGCCGCATCATCGACCTCTCCTGGGGCGCAGCGAGCGAAGTCGACATGGTCAGCGACGGCGTGGCGCCCGTCCAGCTCGAGATATTGCGTCAGCGTTGAACAGCGCGCCGCGCAAGGGTAGCCTTGGCTATGACCGAACACGGTTCTCTGCAGGGTGAGGAATTCCCATGACTCGACATCCCGTCTCTCTGGCAATCGCCGCTCTTCTCCTCGGCGCCTGCGCCGCTCCGCAGGCTGCGGCACCGGCGCCTCAAAAGGCCCGCGTGGCAGCCGACTACCGGCCCCGCCCCGCGGCACAGCCGGAAGACCCGCGCGCCAAACTCATCTGGTATGTCTTCTACGAGGACATCCATGCGCTGAGTGTCTACGCCACGCCGGGGCCCATCAGCTCCGAGTCTGGCAACGAGCCCACGCCCGGGTTTGCCGGCACCAGCCCCTACTTCTCGGTGACCTCGAACTACAAAGAGCGCGAAGACCACTTCGCCGCCAGCATCGCCGCGGCCACCAGCTTCGACGACCTGCTCAAGCGGCTCAAGGCCCTCCCCAAGGTCTCCGTGCAGGAAGACATCAACCCCATCTACATCACTCCCTGATCCGTTCCGAGCACCCGGTGGCCAACTCCTCATCGTCGCGCGTCAAGCCGCGTCTCCGCGCACCGCGGTTGCTCGTCAACAGCCCCTTCTTTGCCGCGCTCTCCGACCCCACCCGGGTGAGGGTGCTGCAGTTCCTCTGCACACCCGGCGCCGGCGAGATGCAGGCCTTCGCGGCAGGCGACATCGCGCGTGGCCTCGAGCTGCCTGCCTCCACCCTCTCGCACCACCTCAAACTCCTCACCGCGGCGGGGCTGCTTGCCATGGCCAAGTCCGGCAAGGAGCACCACTACCGCCTGCGGCTCGATGCGATGGGCGCCGAGTTCCAGAAGGCCCACGACCAGGTTCGCCTGCTGCAGCGCACAGCAGAGGGCGTCGCGCAGCGGCAGCGTGAGGCACTTGCGCCAGCGCGCCCTCCGGAAGACGAGCCGTGACCAGAGGCCTGCTCCTCCCCGCGCTCCTGCTCCTGCTGGCAGGCTGCGACCGCGCTGCGCCGCCGGCGGCCTCACCGGCACCCTCGCCCGTCGAAGAGCCCAAGCGGCCTGCACCTGTCGACTCGCCGTCTGGTGAAACGCTCGCCTTCGGACCGGCTGCCGAACCGGTCAACCGCGAATGGACGCTCTCCGTTACGCGTGAGGCCTCTGTGCTCGGCGCCGGCTGCGTCGGCCGCATCTCGCAAGAGCCACAGCTCGTCCTGCGGCTCGACGAGCCCACCGACCTGTCGCTCGAAGCGGCCCCCATCGGCTCGCCCCTTCACGACCTCTCGCTGGTCGTCCTAGGCGCCGACGGTTGGGCACGCTGCGCCGACGACACCGAGGGGCTCGCCCCGCGCTTCTCTGGCCGTCTCCCCGCCGGCACCTACCAGCTCTTCATCGGCCGGCAGCAGGCGGAGGGGAGCCTGCGCGTCCGCCTCAGCCTCTTCGCAGGGCTCTGGGACCGTCGCCCCGCCGCCCGCATCGCCAAGCTCCCTGCGCCCCTGCTCGACGGCCCGCAGCCCACCCCGCTCGAGGCCATGGCGGGCGGCTCCTCGGGCGGTCTCCGGCTCGCAGAGGGTACCGCGCCCGGCCAGCTCACAGGCGTGGCCGGCGGCCCCCGTGAAGCAGCGATTGTGGGGACGGGCTGTGCCGGCTTTATCGCCGACGGCCCCGACCACCTCCTCGAGGTCCTCGAACCCATGGAGCTCACCCTCCGCGCCGATGCCGACGCCGATACCACGCTCGTCGTCGTCGGCCCCAACGGACGGGTGCTCTGCAACGACGACCTCGAGGGCTGGACGCCAGCCATCCGAGCCCTGTTCGACCGCGGAGTCTACCAGCTCTTCGTCGGTGCCCACGACCAGACCCGCGCCCCCGAATACACGCTCACCGTCTCCCGCTAGCGCGCACCTCCCGCGCGAAGGTTCCACCTGCGGGGTTTCGCTGTTAGAGAGGCGGCGGGGGTCGGGACCGCCCCTGCTCCCACCTCACGATCGGTGCGCCGCATGACCCGCTTCAACCTCTCCGCCATCGTGCGCTCCGTCGCTGTTGCCCCGCTCCTTGCGGCAGGCCTCTCCGTCGCGTTCGCTGCCGGTTGCGGAGCTCCGCCACAGCCCGTCGTCATCGAGATTCCCCGACCGGTGCCGCCTCCGCAGACCTGGACCGCGGACGAGGCCGACGCAGACTACGCAACCGCCCGCGCCCTCTTTGACCGCAACGATTTCAAGGCAGCGCTCGACGCCCTGCGCCTCTTCGCCAGCCGCTATCCCGGCGACCGCCGCTCCGCCGAGGTCGACCTGATGGTCAGCCGCTGTCAGCTCGCCACGGCAGATGCAGAAGGGGCCCGCGAAGGCCTCCGTCAGCTCTCTCGAACCCCCGTCACCGAGGCTGCGGCCGCCTCCTACTACCTCGAATACCAGCGCGTCTCCGCGGGAGATGTGGACGGCGCGCTCGAATCGCTCAGCGAACAGACGCGTCAGCCCGCAGAGCAACAGAAGATGGTCGATTCGGTCTTCCCCGCCGACGCGCCGCTCGCCCTTGCGCTGATTGCCGAAGCACAGCTCCGCGAGAACAACATCGCGCCGGCCCTCGATGCACTCGCAGCGCTCGAGCTCCGCGCCGATGCCGGTCCGCTCGCTACATACGCAACAGACCGGATCCGCGCCGCACTCGTCCTCAACACGCCGCCCTCCGCCATGCTCAGGGTCTGGGACGCTGCCAGTGACGCCACCCGAAAGCGGGTGGGGTGCGAGCTCGCCTCCCTCGCGCTTGCCTCGGGCGATCGCCCGCTCGCGACCGAACTCTCGCAACGCGTCGAGCGCCTCGCCGCAGCCTCCTGCGGCCTGGTCCTGACCGAGTCCGCTGCCGCCCCCGCGCCCACGCTCGGCCTCCTGCTCACACTCTCCGGCCCCGCCCGTCGCGCCGGTCGCGCCCTCCTCGGCGGCGCCCTCCTTGCCCAGCGCAGCTTCGACGCCGAACAGCCTGTTTCCAAACTCCTCATCCGCGACACCTTCAGCGATGCCGCCGCCGTCACCCGCGCCGTCGATGAGCTCGCCGCGGCCGGTGCGATCGCCATCGTCGGGCCCGTCGAGCCCGAGCTGGTCGAGGTTGCCCGCGCAGCCGCCGTCCGTCGCGGCCTGCCCCACCTAGCACTGAGCCCCAAACCGCTCCTTACCCACCAGCCCGGCAGCTTCCGCCTCTTCGTTGACGCTGCTGCAGAGGCCTCCCGCGCCGTCGAAGCGGCTGTCACCCGCCGGGGCGCCCGCCGCATCGCCTTCGTGACCGAAAAGAGCAGCCCCGACGGGGCCTTCTTTGACCTCTTCCGCGCCGCCGCGCTCCGCGAAGCCAAACAGCGCGGCCTCGAAGAGCTCGTCACCGTGGAGGTCGATACCACAGCGAAGAACCTGCAGACCTCGGCTTCTTCGGCCGCTGCTGCGATTGCCCGCACGGGCGCCGACGTCGTACTCTTCGCTGCCACCTCCACCGTCGTCTCCGCTGTGGTCTCCAACCTGGCCGCCAGAGATGTCTTCCCGGCCGACGGCGAGACCCAAGACCGCCGCCGCCGCGTCACCTACCTGCTCAGCAGCATGGCCGCAGACGACTACCTCCTCCGCAACGCCGCGGCCTACCTGCAGGGCGCCATCATCCCCTTCTGGTTCCTTGCGCCGCTGGCAACCGACGAGGCGGCCCTCTTCCGCAACCGCTTCCTCTTTCACTTCGGGCGCGAGCCGAGTGGCGCCGAGGCCTTCTCGCACGACGCCATCACCCTGATGCGCCGGGCGATGCTGACCGATGGGCTCCACAGCGCAGCCGAGCTCCGCCGCCGCATGGACGGCGACTGGAGCGCACAGGGCGTTGTTGGTCCCATCCGCTTCGACGCCAACGGCAATCCCAAGCTCCGGCCGCGGCTGGCGACCGTGAAGAACGGTCGGTTCGAGGCGCTCCCTTGAGGGTTCGCGCCGCCTGCTGCGCCGCGCTCATCGCCGGCCTCCTGCTCGGTGCCAGACCGGCCCGCGCCGGCGAGGGCTCCGGTTTCGACGAGGGCTCCGGCGAGGCGCCGGCAGCCATCACGAGCGACCGCCCACGGCAGCCGTGGGAGCTGACCGACGAAGAACTCCTGCGCGACAACTGGCACTTCGATGCCGAACGCGGCCAGGCCGGCTCCAACACCGCCCGGCTCACAGCGCTCACCGTCGGCTCCGTCATCCACGGCGCAGGACACTTCGTCATGGGCGAAGAGGCCACCGCATGGCTGCTCTTCGGCAGCGAGATCGCCAGCATCGCCGTCGGGCTCGGCGGCCTCGCCCTCGTCGACGCCAACCCCTCCACGAGCTGGCTCCACGCCTCCGGAGAGGCGCTGGCCGTCGCTGGAACCGCGGGGTTCGGGCTCACCTGGGCGGCAGACCTCCTGGGCACCCTCCGCGGTACCGGCGCGCCCCTGCCTCAGAACAGCTCCCGCAGCGAAGGGCTCTCCGCCACCTTCTCCTACGCAACCACCGTCCTGCAGGGCGACGGCGTCACGGTGCTTGGCGCCTCGCTCCCGCTCCGCCTCCGCCACCT
>JBIIFW010000217.1:0-4769 GCA_044236985.1 Bradymonadia bacterium
GAGCGCCGTCGTGCGGCCCTTCGAGGTCCGAGCGGTGTTAAATCTTGGCGGCCCGCTCAGGCATGATGCGCTCGCGCCGCTTCTTGAAGCTGGGCTAGGGTCGGTCTGGTTGCGGGCGCACGAGGCGGACGACGACGCGATGCTGGAGGCGGAGCGCTGGTCGGCGCTTTTGCGGGAGCGGGGGATACCCTGCATCCGGAGCCTCGCACTCTGGAGCCCGGACTGCGGTGACGGCCTCCACCTACGGGGCAGCGACGTCGCACCCGCCGGCGCACAGGTCTGCTCCGTGTCGGTCCACAGCATGGGGGAGCTAGCGCGGGTCGAGGGATGTCCCGGCGCGGCGGCGCTCGTGTCGCCGGTCTTCGCTCCGACCTCCAAGCACAGTGCGCTCCCGCCGATCGGGCTCGAGGGGCTGCAGGCGCTGGCACGCCGGAGCAGGGTGCCCTGCATGGCGCTCGGCGGCATCGATGCGCATCGGCTCGACGGCTGTGAGGCGGCGGGCGCTGCGGGAGCGGCCATCCTCGGCGCGTTGCTGACGGAGGCCAGCCGCGAGGCGCTCGTCACCTGGCTGCAGCAGCGGGCCGGCGCGGTTCGTTTGCCCTCGTTGCAACAGTCGTGCAGACTCGGGCCATGAACCCGACCCTCTCTCTCTGGCTCCGGCTGCTGGCCGGACCTGCCGCTGCCGTCTGCCTCTACCTGCTCTTCCCCGATGCCGTAGGGAGCGGTGCGGCGGCGCTCGCTGTATCGCACGAGGCGCGCCTCACGCTCGCGGCTGCGGTCTGGATGGGGAGTTGGTGGCTGCTTGAGCCGGTGCATGTCTCCATAACGGCGCTGCTTCCGCTGGTGGTCTTTCCCATCTTCGGCATTGCCTCGATGAAGGCGGCCTCGGCGCCCTACGCACAGGAGATGGTCTTTCTCTTTCTGGGCGGCTTCATCATCGCCGAGGCGATGCAGCAGACGGGGCTCCACCACCGGGTGGCGAACTTCATTCTGGCGCGCGCAGGGCGTCGCATGGACCGGCTTGTGCTGGCAGTGATGGCTGCCACTGCGATGATCAGCATGTGGGTCTCGAACGCTGCGACAGCTTCGATGATGCTGCCGGTTGCGCTCGGGCTGGTGCATACGGCGGAGCGGAGCGATGGCATCGATGGCCCCGAATCAGCGGCCTTCGCGAGCTCGCTCACGATGGGCGTTGCCTATGCGGCCACCATCGGCGGCCTCGCCACGATGCTTGGAACGGCGCCCAATGTTTTCGCCGCCGCCTATCTGCGCGACGAGCTCAACAGCAGTATCACCTTCGGGCAGTGGCTGATCTTCGGCGTTCCGCTGGCAGCGCTGTTCCTGCCCATCGCCTGGTGGGTGATCACGCGGGGGGTCATCAAGGTGGCCCCCAAACCCATCGCCGAGGTGCGGCGGGAGGTTCTGACGGGCGACGCGGGGCAGCGGCTCACGATGGTGGTCTTTGCGACGGCGGTCGTGCTCTGGGTCAGCCGGCCGTTTGTGGCCGAGCTCACCGTGGGGGGCATCAAGCCCCTCTCCTCGCTCTCCGACGGTTGGATCGCGATGGCTGCGGCGATGGCGCTCTGGACGATTCCCGTGGTGGCCGACAAAGACCGAGAGGGCCGTGCACGCCGGCGGCCCCTGCTTGATGGGCGCTCCATCCGCACGCTGCCGTGGGATGTGCTTCTGCTCTTCGGCGGCGGGTTCAGCCTCGCGGCTGCGCTCGACGCGCACAAAGTTGGCGACCTGCTCGGCGCCGTCGCGGGCTCGTTCGCCGGCGCGCCTGCGCTGCTCGTGCTGGCGGTTGTGGCGGCCCTCGTCATCGGAGTTGGAGAGTTTGCGAGCAACACAGCCATGACCGCGGCGGCGGTGCCGGTGATGGCGGGGCTCGCAGCCGGCCTCCATATGGACCCGGTCGCACTTGTCATCACAACCACACTGGCCGCGAGCTGCAGCTTCGCGATGCCCGTCGGCACGCCTCCCAACGCGATTGCTTATGGAACGGGGCGCTTCACAGTAGGTCAGATGGCCCGTGCCGGCCTCATCCTCGACACAGTGGGTGTGATTCTCGTCGTTGCCGCGGCCTGGCTGCTCATCCCACTCGCCTTCTCCTCGCCCTAGGTCTCATTGATGTCACGAACGCTCTTTCATGCCACGCTTCCGCTGGTGCTCGCCCTGCTCAGCGGCTGCAGTTCCGACTCCGCCGACACCTCTGATGCAGAGAGCCTCGACACAAGCGGGAGCGGCGCAACCGATGTCGCCGACGGCTCCGCGGAGGGCTCGGCTGCCTTCTTGCCGCTGCAGCCGTGCGAGCTGACGGCGCCTCCCCTCGAGACACCGAAGCTGACCATCGACGGCCGGTTCTTCCGAGACACGCTCGGCAGAAAGGTGCTCCTCCGCGGCGTCAACACCGGCGGCCGCTCCAAGACCGCGCCCTTCTTCCCCTTCCCGTTCGCAGAGTCGGGCCATCCGGGCCAAGAGGCAGCCCCAGCCTTCGCGCAGGCAGCCGAAACCTATGTGGCCCGGGTGGAGGCCTGGGGCATGAACACGGTTCGGCTGCCCATCATCTGGGAGGCGGTTGAGCCGGCACGAGGCAGCTACGACTCAGCCTATCTGGCCCGGGTCCGGGAGCTGATCGAGGTGTTCGGGCGGCGCAACATCCGCGTTGTCGTTGACATGCACCAGGACCTCTTTGCGCGCGCCTACTGCGGCGATGGCGCGCCTGACTGGGCACTCGCATCACCGGTGCCGCCACGGCCGGAAAATGAGGACTGCGAGGGCTGGTTCATGGGCTACATCAGCGACGAGACGGGGCTGGTCTTCCCCGCCTTCGACCGGTTCTGGCAGAACGGCGACGGCATCCGTGACGCCTTCCGCGAGATGTGGACCGAGGTCGCACGTCAACTCTGGCCTGTGAGAAATGTGGTTGGCTTCGAGATCTTCAATGAGCCCCACCCCGGCACCGACAACGAGGAGCGCTGGGGACGCGATGTGCTGACGCCCTTCTACACCGAGATCGCGGCCGCCATCCGCGAGGTGGCGCCGGGTGCACCTGTCTTTTTCGATACCAGCGGCACCGATGCGACCGACCAGACCTTCTTCATCGAGCGGCCCGATGGAGGAAACATGGTCTGGGCGCCGCACTACTACGACCCCCGCGTCTTCCTCGGCATTCCCATCACGGAGAGTTTCTCGGCGATGCGGCCGGTCACCTTTCTGGAGGAGCAGGGGGAGCGCTGGCAGGTGCCGGTCTTCCTCGGTGAGTTCGGCGCCAAGTATGCCAATCCCAACACGCCACTCTACCTGAGCAAAACCTACGACGCGCTCGACGCATTCTCGATGCACTCCACCGCCTGGGAGTATTCGACCGACAGCTTCGACTGGAACCTCGAGGGCTTCTCGCTGGTCACGCCGGACGGCACCGAGCGGCCGGCCGCCGAAGAGCTCGTCCGGGTCTATCCCGCAGCGATTGCGGGCAGCGGCGAGACCTTCAGCTTCAGTAAGCGTGCGCGGACCGGGTCGCTCGCCTGGAATGCGACCGCTGGTGGCATCACGGAGGTGGCGATTCCGAGCCGGCTCTACCCGGGCGGCGTCGCCATCACCGCCCAATCGGGTTCTATCTGCGGCAAGTACGACGAGGGGCGCGGCCTCCTGCTGCTCCGTTCGGAGAGTTCCCGCCCCCAGCAGGTGGGCATCCGGCCTGCGCCTTAGCGACGGCAGATGCTGTCAGGGGACGCCCATGGCTGCTATGGCGTCGCCGCCCAGCAAGAACTCACGAGGCCGGCATGAAGTTCGTCATCCAAGACACCATCCCCTACCCGGTTGAGCAGGTCTACGAGGTGCAGCGCGAGCGGCTCTCGGAGCTGGCTCCCTACCTCTCGAATGTCGACTCCATCATCGTGAAGGAGCGGCGGGATGAGCCGGGCAAGGTGCATTTCGTCAACCTGTGGAACGCCCGCGCCGGCGAGATTCCGACAGCGGTGAAGGCCTTTGTGAAGCCGGAGATGTTCCGCTGGACCGACCACGCGACCTGGTTCATCGACGACCAGAGCTGCGACTGGCGGACGGTGCTCGGCTTTCTGCCGGAGGCCATCATCTGCCACGGTCACAACACCTGGCGAGCGAAGGGGTCACACACGGAGGTGACCATCAACGGAGAGATTGTCGTTCACGCCGACAAGATTGGGGTACCGCGGCTGCTGGCCAAGAGCGCGAGCGACGCCGTGGAGAAGCTGGTGGTCCGGACGATCGAGCCCAACCTGCGCAAGACCAACGAGGGTGTGACGGCCTTCATCCGCAAGCAGCAGGGCGGCTGAGATGAGCGAGCAAACGGAGGGCCTGGCGGAGCTTCGTGCCTCATTCGATGCCATCGACTCCGAGCTGCTGCGGCTTCTCGCGGCGCGGCGGGCTGTCTCCCGTCAGATGGCGGCGGTGAAGCTGACAGCGGGGCTTGCCTTCCACGACCCCGCCCGAGAGGCGGCGCTGATGGCGCGCCTGCGGGCAGAGGGCTCCACGCTGGGTCTGCCCGAGGCGTTGGTGGAGCCCCTTGTGCTGCTACTGCTCGCCGACTCCCTTCAGGTTCAGCGACAAGAGGCGCCTGCTGCGACTTGACCTTGTGGCCTGCGCCCCTACGATAGGGTGCGGTTCCCACCCTTCGGCATCCAACGAGGTACCATGGCTCTCTCTGTCACTCCTGCGGCCGCGCGCCGCGTGCTCGAAATCATGAACTCCCAGAGCCTGTCGGCCGACCACGGCGTTCGCGTCGGCGT
>JBIIFW010000218.1:0-4718 GCA_044236985.1 Bradymonadia bacterium
CACACTGCAGGCTCTGCCGTTCTTCCGCCGTTGGCGCGAGGGTAGCGGCGCTGTCGAGCAGCGTGGAGAGCGCCTCCCAGCGAGAGGCAGCCGTGGCAATCTCGACGGCCCTCGTACGCCGCTCGGGTGCCATCGGCCTGCTCTGTGCCATGGGGAGGAGCAGGGCCATGGCCGCCTCGGGCCGTTGGAGCCGCTCGCCCAGGATGACGGCGGCGCGGAAGGTGAGGTCGTCCTGCAGCTCCTGCACCGGGGCGGCGGAGGCAAACCGCTCGATGGCGCGCAGGGCATCTGTCCAGCGCTCCGCCCGCTCGAGCATTGCGGCGTGGTCCTCGAGGAGCGTGAGGTGGAGCGGCTCCTCCTCCAGCGCTTCGGCCAGCGCGTCAGCGGCTGCGGCGGGGTCTGCGAGGCGGTCGGCGAGCAGGGTGGCGAGCTCGCGCGAGATGCGGGTTCGCTCGGAGCGCTTGGTCGATGCGGCGCGCAGGCCACGCATGGCCCGGACCAGGAGAGCGCTGTCGTCGCTCTGGCGCGCGAGGGCTTCGATGCGGCTCCAGGCCAGCGCGGGTTGCTCGGCGTCAAACCCGAGCGCCGCTTCAAGCAGCGGCAGGCCGAGCGAAGTGCGGTCGAGCTCAGCGAGGAGGTCGAAGAGGCCCGCAGCGAGGCGGACTGCCTGCGGCCCGGCCGGCTCCAGCAATCTCGTTGCCTGCGACACCAGCGAGGCGGCGGAGGCGCCCGACTGCATCATCCAGCCAAACAGCTCGACGAGCTGCGCCGTATCGGCCTCTGTCTCGATGCTGATGGCCGTCTCTTCGAAGGCGCTCAGGAGCGACGCACCGAGCTCAGGCGAGGCGGGAATCGCCGCGAGCTGCGCGGCAACCTTGGGGCCGAGGCCTGATGCGCTCCGGCGCTCCACAACCTCAACCCAGGTCTGCATCGTGACGCCGCCTCCGGCCACGATCGCGGCGAGGGCCGCATCCTGCTCGTCGTCGGAGAGTGCGTCGCCGCGTGCCATCCAGCGGGTCGCAAAGACGGCTGCGGCCGCTGCGTCGGTAGCCTCGTGGAGACGGGCTCCGATACGCTTCCAGTCAGCCGCCGGGAGTGCGTCTGCGGAGGCCTCGACCTGTGCCCAGACGGCATCGAAGGTGAGCGTGTCGTCTGCGGCAGCCAGCGTCGTGGCGATGGCCCGCGCCAGCGCGCTGACCTCTGCGGCGAGTCCCGCCCGGGCAAGCAGGGCGCTGGCCATCGCGGGGGCGTCCGCGGCGCCGCGACGGAGCGCGAGTTGGAGACGCTCAAGTGCGAGCCTGCCCTCAGGGTCTCCGTCTGCGTGCCCGACCGCGATGGTGAGCGCCGACTCGAGCGGACCAAAGTCACCGAAGCTGGCGGCGTGGTCGCGGAGGAGGCCGATGGCATCCGCATCGGTCGGTCGGATGCGGCAGGCTGCGGTCGCGCGTGCCACGGCAAGGTCGGGCCGGCCCAGCGTCCGGTCGTAGTGGCGGGCGAGCGTCAAGAGCGCATCAAAGCGTTCAGCGGGCGAAAGGCCGGGCAGCTCCGAAAGCGCCTCGAGCGCGACCACCTCGGCGACCGTGTTGGCGGTGGCGCGAGCGATGGCGATGAGCTCGTGCAAGAGCGCCGGATTCTCTGGCATGCGCTCGGCGGCGGCCTGCAGCAGCGCCTGCGCCTCGTCCGATGCACCCGCGCCGGCGAGGTGTCGGGCGAGCGCAAGCGTGGCGGCTGCATCATCGGGGTAGCGCGAGGCTGTGCGGCGGAGCAGGAAGAGTCGCTGTTCGGCGCTTCCGGCCGCTTCAACGGCGGCCTCCGCCTGGATCGCGAAGGCGCGGTCGTTCGGTACCTCGTCGAGCAGCGCGAGCGCGAGCGAGAGTGCGTAGGGGTGGCGCCAGCCGAGGGCGTCGATCGCGAGCCGGAGCCAGCGCTCGACGAGGTGGGCCTCCGCGTTGGCTGTCAGGTGTTGTTCGAGCAGGGCGAGCATCTCGACCGCTTCTGGCGCCTGCGCGAGGATGGCCAGAGATGCTGCCACCTCGGGGGCCTCCGGGTCGAGGAGGAAGAGGGCGGCGGTCGCGCCCCAGGCGGCGCGATGGTCGCCCGTCCAGGCCGCCGCCTGCTGGAGACGGATACGGGCCAGCGCCGCGGCCCGAGCGGGATCGGTGGCGCATGCAATCTGTGCATCGATGAGCGCGAAGGCGCGCTGCCCATCGCCGCGCTGCAGTGCGAGCGCCCGGGACCGTTCCCATGCCTCATCGAGCGCTGGCGAGGCCTCGAAGCAGCGCTGCCAGGCGGCCTCTGAGCCTTCGTCGGCCATGGCTTCGAGCGTGCGCGCAATCGCGACCAGGTGCTCGAGCCGTCCTTCCGGGGCTTCGATGCGGTCTGCGAGGAACCGGTGCATGGCGACGCGGGCAGGGCGCTGTTCGTCGCCGCGCAGCAGGGCGATGAGGCGGTCTGCTACGGTGAGCTGCACCTCGGGCTGCTCCAGCATCCGGTAGAGTTGGTCGATGGCGAGCTGCCGCGTCGCCTCCTTCTCGGTCAGCGCCGCGGCCTCGACGAAGCGTTCGAGCGCAGACTGCGGCGTCGAGAGCCCTCGCTGCTCCATCTCGCCAAGCTCCAGCAGGAGCGAAGCGCGGGCTTCGGGCGCGGCCAGAGCCGGGAGCTGCTCCAAGGAGATGCGGTAGATCGTGGCCCAGTCGCCGAGCGACCCGGCGAGTCTGCGCCGGTCGGAGATGAGCTCGTCGCGGAGGGTTCCTACGGCCCGCTCGATGCCGGCATCCAGAAGGGCCGCGGCGCGGGCGCGGACACCCGTGTCGAGCTGGATTGCGCGCCGGATGAGATCGAGCGAACGGCCGGGCGATGCTGCCCGCTCTACCGCGATGCTCGCGGCATGGAGCAGTAGCTGGGCCGCCGCGACCGGCTGCTCGGTCGCATCCGCCTCCTCCTCGATACGGTCCATCGCCTCGTCCCAGCGCTCCAGGAGTTCTGCACGCTGGCGCAGCAGCAGGAGGGTGGGAAGCGCCTTGGGGGCCGACCGCTCGAGGGCGTCGAGCGCCTCGCTCGTGGCATTCGAACTGATGCCGGTCTGGTGCCAGAGCAGACGCGCGATCGCGGCCGCTCGGTCCAACTCGCCCGCCGCGGCGTGCAACCCGATGAGTTCGACGCCAGCCTCAACGCTTGCGGGCGACGGAGCAGCGAGCTCGCGCTCCCAGCGACGGGTGAGCCAGGCAATGAGCCGCTCTTGCTGCATCGAAAGTCGGAGTGCCGACTCGTAGGTCGCCTCGATCTCAAAGGCCTCCGGGCCATCGAGGCGGAGCTCCAGTTCGAGCGCGCAGCGGAGTGCCTCGCTCCGTCGAAGCATGAGGAGCTGTGCCCAGGCTTCGGCCAGGAGGGGAAGGCAGCCGGCCCGGTCGGCCTCCGCCACGGCCATCTCCGCGCGCGAGATATCGGTCGGGTCGAGGTGCACAGACTGCTCGAGCGCCACAACGGCGCGGGCGTCGGCCACCCCGGCGGCGCTCCAGGCAGCCTCAAGCTCCCGCTGCCAGCCTGTCGCGGTTGCGTAGGCTGCGCGCAGATGGTCGAGCCGCTCGCGCCGGTGTGCGGGCAGGGCGCTCAAGAGGTCTGCGGCGGTGAGGTGATAGAGCGGCGCATCGCTGCCCGCTCCCTCTGCCGCCGCACGCAGCAGCGCTGCAGCCTCTGCCGCACCGTGGGCTCCGGAGGTCGCACGGAGCGCTTCGACGAATGCCGCATGTTCGGGGGCGAGCGACTGACCAAGAGCCTGAGCGATGCTTGCGTTCGACATGTGCGACACCTCGTAGTTTGACCGTGCCTACACGCTCCCGCTCCCACGCAAAATGCAATCGACGCCTTCCGCTTCCACGCCGTAGCAACAACCGTTAGGATCCTCTGCGTTCCCCTGTCGCTGCGTGGAGAGATGCCTTTGGACCCCTACAAGACGCTCGGCGTCAGCCGGACGGCGACCGCAGACGAGATCAAGAAGGCCTATCGGAAGCTGGCGCGGAGCTATCACCCCGACCACAACCCCGACAACGCCGCCGCGGAAGAGAAGTTCAAGGCCGTCTCTACAGCCTACGAGATCCTCTCCGACGACGACAAACGGGCCCGCTTCGACAAGTTCGGCGCCGCCGGCTTGCAAGATGGATTCGATCCACGCGCCTCTGGCCCGACAGCTCGAACCGGAGCGCGCGGCGGCCCGGGCAGTGCAGACCTCAAAGACCTCTTCGACCTCTTTGGAGCCGGCAGCCCCTTCGGCGGCGGCGGCGGTTTCGGAGGATTCTCGCCGCGTCCCAAGGGCCCTACGCCCGGCAGCCAGCTCGACCTCAAAATCCGCATCCGCTTCGACCAGGCAGCGCGCGGCCTCACCACCAAGTTCCAGTATGAGCGCCCCACCGCCTGTCCTGCCTGCAGCGGACGCGGCATCTCCGGAAACGCTGCCTGTTCGCGCTGCCGCGGCCAAGGTCTCATCGCAGAGTCCAAGTCGCTGAGCGTGAACATCCCGTCGGGGGCCGATAACGGCGACAAGCTCCGCATCAAGGGCAAGGGCGGCGACGGCATCGGTGGCGCGGCCGCCGGCGACCTCATGCTCGAGGTGCAGGTCGAGCCCCACCGAACGCTCCGGCGCGACGGCATCGCTCTCATCTCCACCGCCACCATCGGGCCCATCGACGCGCTGCTCGGCTGCGACGCATCGGTCGAGACCC
>JBIIFW010000219.1:0-4717 GCA_044236985.1 Bradymonadia bacterium
CACGACGCCATCGCTGACAGCGGTCGCAGCGGTCTGGAACCAGAAGTCGACCCCGTTCTCCTGCAGGTAGTGGGTGAGACCTGCAACTGCGAGGCGCGGATCGACGCAGACCTCGGTCGCGCTGAACAGGCCGCCGCGCAGCCCCTCGGTTCGAAGGCGGGGGGAGCGTGCGACCGCCTCTTCGGCTGTCAGCAGCGAGACCTCGTAACCGCGCTCGTCGGCGCCGGCGGCGAACTCGCGCAGCATCTGCTCCTCGATGGGGTGATAGACCGCATGGAGCGAGCCGCGCGGCTCGTGCCAGATGCCGGCTTCGGCGAGCGCCTCCAGCCAGAAGGCGCGGCTGCGGAGCGCCGTCTCGAGCCGCTCGCCCGGCGGCTGTCCGACCGGCCAGAGCATACCGAAGTTGCGGATGGAGGCGCCCTGCGCCCGGTGGCCCCGCTCTAGCACCCGCACCGACCGACCAAGCCGGCGCAGATGCCAGGCCGTAGCGAGTCCGAGGATGCCGCCACCGACAACGATATCATCTACCCGGGTCGCTTCCATCTGCCTGCCTGTCTGAGAGGTTTGCCCTGCTCTGGCACCTGCCGCCGCTCGTACGCAACCGTTCCTGCTTCTGTCACCGAAGATTCTCAAGAGGGCTGTGCGGACTGTCACGCATGGAGGCAACCTTGCTCCCCGCGCGCACCTGAAGCAGTTGACGCTTGCAGCGGGCCGCCCCATCGTCCAAATTGCTGCCCATCTTACATGCGGCCTACCAGCCGATGCTCCCTGCCCAGAGGCCATCATGAAACTTCGCACCTTCGCCGCGCTTGCACTGACGATCCCGCTCCTTCCGCTCGCCTCGGCGCAGGCCGAAGAGACCGCCGATGCCAGCGCTGCCGCTTGGAACATCGCGCTCCATGGCCTTGTCCGCACCGGCTTCGACAGCGTTGCCGACGACGAGCGTTACGACTTCATCGGCCGCTACGACGGCTTCGCACTGCGCAACGCGCGTCTGATCATGGACGCTGCCCACCCCTCGGGCTTGACCTCGCGGCTCAGCTTCGAGGGTGCGACCGACATCGAGTCGGGCGGCACCACGCCGGCCGGGACGCTCGACGCCCGCGTTCGCGACGGCTGGCTGGCCTACGCTCCCACCAAAACGCTCCAGATCCGCGCAGGCCAGTTCCGCCCCGGTTTCCTCGCCGAGTCCAACCGGGACCCCGAGTCCTACCCCTTCGCGACCGCCTCGCTGGTGGCGACAGGCGTGACGCTCGGTGCAGGCTTTGAGACCGCCGGCCTCGCCCTCGACCGCGGCCTCGGCGCGGAGCTAAACACGGGCACCGGCATCGTCGCGGGCGACCTGACGGTGCGCGTTCGTGCCGGCGCCTGGAACGGCAACGGTGCCAACCAGCAGCTCAACGACAACCCCAGCGTCGCCTTCGGCAGCCGCATCGAGTTTGCCTACAATGAGCTCGTCACGCTTGGCGCCGCCGGCTTCGTGAATGCCCGCACGGACGGCGCACTCCCCGACCGCTACCAGGAGAGCGATACCGGCACCGCCTTCGACCTCCGGGTCGCTGCTGCCGGCTTCTCGCTCCTCGCACAGGCGGCCCAGGTGGCCACAAGCTACGAGACCGTCGGATCGACCGACCGCCTCCAGGCCGCCTGGTCTGCGGAGGCCGGCTACGACCATGCCATCGGCAGCGCTACCGCCGGCCTCGGCTACCGCATCGCCACCCTCGACCCCTGGGCCGAGGGCTCTGTGACGCGCACCCACGAAGAGGTCACCGAACAGACGGTCGCCCTCCGCCTCGGAACCACGGTCGGTGGCTACCCCGCCCGCATCGTCGCGCAGCACACCTTCGTCGAAGAGTTCGAGACGCGGAGCCTGAACAACGACCGCACCCAGATCTCTGCTGTGGTGGCGTTCTGATGCGCCCGCTCTACCCCCTCATCGGCCTCGCGCTCAGCGTTTTCGCGGGGCTTGCGGGCTGCTCCAACACCCCGGCCAGCCGCGCCCAGGCCCGCACCGTGACCCACCGCGACGAGGTCCCTGCCGGGCCGCGCGCGCTTGGCGATGTGGGCGACCTGCTGCTCGAGAATGACAAGGTCCGCGTCGTCATCCAGGGGCCGGGCGACAGCCGGGGCTTTGGCGTCTACGGCGGCAGCCTCCTCGATGCGGCGCGTGTGGACCGCAACCAGCGTTCGGGTAGCTCGGCGGGTGGCGTAGGCAGCGACCAGTTCGGCGAACTCTTCCCCTCCTTCTTTCTGCAGGCCGTTGCGGTCGACAAAGTAGAGGTCATCTCCTCCGGCGCCGACGGCGGCACTGCGCGCGTGCGTGCGAGCGGCACGGCGGGCGACTTCCTCGAGTTGGTGGGCTACCTCAACCGAGCCATCACAGGCAGCAACGAGCGCCCGGGCGACGCCACCTCGACGCCGAAGATCTCCTACGCCACGACCTACGAGCTGGAGCCGGGCGCCAACTGGCTTCGGCTCATCTTCCGGGTGGAGAACATCTCGCCGGAACCGCTGGTCTTCCCCGGCTCCGACGCGACAGGGCTGCTCTCCGTCATCGGACTCCCGACCGAGGGCTTCACGGTGCCGCTCGGCGACGTGGCCCTCTTCGGCGCCACCTCCAAGCTCTTCGTGCCGGGCGCGGGCTACGACCTTCGTGCCGCCTTGGACCGGAGCTACGATGCTGCAATCGACTGGCCCGCCTTTCCGGGCGTGGTCGCCGACTGGGTTGCCTCGTCGGGCGACGGCGTGAGCTACGGCATGATGGTCGAGGGCTCGCCAGACAACTTCGTCATCGGCAAGCAGGCGACCTACGCCCCTGTCGCCCCTTTCGGCGTGACCGACCGCTCCATGCTCATCCCCTTCGTCACAGGCGGATTCACCGGCCTC
The DNA here is from genome assembly GCA_044236985.1 of Bradymonadia bacterium. GTDB lineage: Bacteria > Myxococcota_A > Bradymonadia > REDH01 > REDH01 > CAIWGR01. The sequence continues at coordinate 2,887 of JBIIFW010000219.1, forward strand.
TTCCACCGTCAGGCCCCCACCCAGCTCGCGGCGGGCGACGCCTTCGAGGTCACCAAGTACTTCATCATCGGCGACGGCGATGTGGGCTCGGTGCTCGACACGCTCCTCCCGCTGCAGGGCGTTGCCACAGGCGACGTCCGCGGCAAGGTGCACGAGCGGCTGGGCAGCGCGCCGGCCGACGAGGTGACGGTGGAGGTCCGACGCAAGGCCGGCGACCGCTACCTTCCCTATGGGAGTTATGCTGTCACTGCGGGCTCCTTCGCAGGTCGTCTGCCAGCCGGCGACTACGAAGCGGTCGTTGCCGGCGAAGGCCGGCCGCTCTCGTCAGGCGTCGCCTTCAGCGTGAAGGTGGGCGAAGCGAGCAGCCTCGACCTCACGGCGGAGGGCGCGGGCCGCATCGTCGTGCGCATCGTGGATGAGCGTGGGCAGCCCATGCCGGGCAAGGCGACCGCCGTGGCCTTCTATGCCGAAGACAAGGCCAACCAAGATCCGCGCACCTTCCTCTACGACAAGGCAGCGGGCGAGCATGAGCGGACCACCGACCTGGTGCCCGATACCGCCGACCCACTCACCCGCCGTTACATCGAGACGGTGGACTGGGCGGCGGCCGGTCAGGCGGAGCTGCTGGTGCGGCCCGGCACCTACACCGTGGTCGGCAGCCGCGGCCCCGAGTACGGCATCGCGGAGCAGACGGTCACAGTGGCGCCGGGCGCGACCGCCTCGGTCACCCTCCGCGTCGACCACCTTGTGCAGACGCCGGACCGGCTTGCCGCCGACATGCACATCCACTCGATCCACTCCATCGATGCCTCGTTCCCCGTCGACTACCGGGTGCGCAGCCTGGCAGCAGAGGGGGTGGAGATTGCGGTCTCTACCGACCACAACTTCATCACCGACCTCGGGCCGACCATCGACGAACTGGGGCTGCGCCCGTGGATGACCAGCTTCATCGGCATGGAGCTCACCACGCTCGAGACCGGCCACTTCAACGGCTACCCGCTCGCCTACAAGACGGGCCCAGTCGGAAAGGGGGCCGTTGGCTGGTCGAAGCGGACACCTGACGAGCTCTTCTCCGCCCTCCGCGAGCTCGGCTCCGAAGGCTCCGGCAACACCATCGTCCAGGTCAACCACGCCCGCGACAGCATTCTTGGGTATTTCTCACAATACAACCGTAACGCCTTCACAACATTGCCGAATCGGCCGGGCGTTTTTGACCGGTTTACCTCCCCGACCGGCCCGGCCTTCGTCAGCGCAGACGGCAAGACGACCTACAGCGAGAACTTCGACGCGCTCGAGATTGTGAACGGAAAGCTCTTCAACGAGATCCGACACTTCCGCACGCCGGCCCGCTTCCCCGACGGCCCGCTCCCCGCCGACCTCCCTGCGGTGGGCACCGTGGTGGTCGACGAGAACGACGCCGCCTTCCCCGGCGTGGTCGACGACTGGTTCCAGCTCCTCAACCTGGGCAAGCGCTACATCGGCGTCGGCACCAGCGACACCCACAGCGGAGACGACGAGGCGGGCTACTTCCGGACGATGGTCCGCGTGGTCGGCGACGACCCGCGCACCGTCACCGGCCGCTCCTTCGTAGAGGGACTGCGCAGCCGAGACGCCTTCGCCACCAACGGCCCCATGCTGACGATGACCGTCAACGGCGCACCGCTCGGCAGCACGCTGACCGCGACCACCGCGCCCGTCGAAGTGACCCTGCGTGTCGCCGCCGTCCCGTGGGTGAAGGTGGCGCGTATCAACCTGGTGCGAAACGGCGAGATCGTGCGGCGCTTCGAAATCCCCGCAGACCGCGACCTCGCTGCCAACCCGTGGACCGAGA
>JBIIFW010000220.1:0-4692 GCA_044236985.1 Bradymonadia bacterium
CGGCTGCGCCACCCGCGCCACAGGCAGACGGCCGGCAGACGCGAATGCCTCCGCATGCAGCCCCGCATCGATGGTTCGCCGCCCGCCAAGGATACCGATGCGCTCGCCGGGCGCGGTCTGCCGGAGCGTGAGCGCGATGCCCGGTTCGATGACGCCAATCAGGCGGCAGGCGCATAGGTTGGGCACCAGCGCTGCGCTCGCCGCGTTGCAGGCTACCACCAGCAGGTCGGGCGCAAAGGCCTCCGCTACAGCCCGGATGCGGGCCCGCAGCGCCTCGTCGTCGAGCAACCCGTAGGGTGGCTGACCGCTGTCGGAGAGATAGACCCAGTCCGCAGCGACGCGCCGATGCATGCGCTGGAGCGTGTCGACGCCGCCAATGCCCCAGTCCATGACCACAACGCGCGGCAGCGAGCTCATGGGTAGGTCTGCGGCGCAACCTGCCCCGGCTGCAGCGGCCCCGAGTCAAACGCAAGCACGCGGCTCTGCCACCCCACGTTGAGCACCTCCACCTTCTGGCCCGGAAAGCGGCTCTCCAGATACCAGACGAACTCATGCTGGGCGCGGATGGGGTTGTAGCGGATCATCTCCTGCCACTGCGGGTCGGCGGTCAGCCGCTTGAGCGCCTCGCGGAAGGGCCGGTTGCGCGCCCGCTCCGCCAGCGCACGCGCTGCATCCAGACCAAACCTGGGCGTCTCGCGCAGCCCCACAGGCGACGCCACCATATCGACAATGAGCAGCCGCCCGCTCGGCGCCAGCACCCGCCGCACCTCAGCCATCAGCGGGTCCCAGTCGAGGTAGCGGAAGGAGAGCAGGCTAGTGACCACATCGAAGGAGCCGTCCGCGAAGGGGAGCTGCGGGCCATCCACCTTCACAAAGTTCAGCGTCGACGAGCCCTCGGCACGGCGTCGGGCCTGCGCCAGCATGCCCTCGGAGGCATCTACCCCCACGCCCGAGGCGATGCGCCCCTCGAGCGCCCGCAGCAGCGCGCCGTTGCCGCAGCCGATGTCGAGCACCCGCGGCGCACCGGTTCCATCGAGATGGGCGTTGAGCCAGCGCCACTCATCGCGCCGCACCCGGATGTCTTCAAAGACCGCATCGTAGCGCGCCGCCACCCCATCATAGCTGGCCGCCTCCCCAATCTCGGCGGGCTCGAACCGCTTCATGGGCTCGGTCTCCATGAGTCCCGCATACTTGCGGGCGCTGCCCAGCAGCCCGTCGGACTTCTTGCCGCGACAGCCGACGAGGAAGAGGGGCGCCTCTGCGCTGCCGAGCCCGGGCCAGACGAAGCGGTCTTCGCGGAGGGTGAAGGTGGTGTAGAAGTGGTAGCCCCACGCCGGAACGCCGAAGGTGCGGGCGAAGAAGGGGGCAAACCAGCGGGCGGTGCGGCAGGCGTGGAAGAAGGCCTGCGAGCCGGCGCCCAGCGGCAGCTTGAGGCCGCGCGGATGGGCGAGCTCGGTCTGCGGCGAGAGCGAGCGCCACTCGTGGGGGCTGAACTGCTCGGGCAGCGCGGTGGTTCCGAACATGGGGCCGTAAAGGCCGGAGTGGCCGAAGAAATGGAGCTCTTGGAGGCTGCTGCCCGCATCAACCAACCGCTGCATCTCATCGAGGAATTCGGCCTTCGACTCGATGGCGACACAGCGCACATCGTGGCCCGCAGCCCGAAGGCGCGCAGCGCTGTCCTCCGAGGCCCGCTTGAGCTCTGGGCCTCCGTCACGGTAGCGGGTGGTGTAGCCAATCCAGTGGGTGGTCATAGGGTGCTCCATGGCTCGATGGCGACAATGGCAGCTGCATCCTCGGGGATCCAGGCGCCGCAGTCGTCGGGGACGATGACGGTGCGCCGGCCTTCGGGGTCGTAGATGCGCATGCTTGCGATGCAGGGTTCGTAGTGGTGGATGGAGAGGGTGAGCGCTGCGTCGGGCGAAGCGGTCATGCGGTGGATGAGGCCAGGTGGCACCTCGATGGTGCAGGGCGCGGCGTGGTGCAGGGTTGTGGTGTGAAGCAGGCACTGGCCGTCGAAGCTGAACCGCTCTTCGACGAGCGCCCCGACGACAAGATGGACCCGACCGGAGGCGGTGGCGCCGTGGTCGTGGACGGCGCAGGTGGCGCCCTGCTTCCATTGCATTGCGATGATCTCGCGCTGCCCGTCTGCAAAACAGACGAGTCGCCCATAGGCCTGCTCAAACATGGTTCCCCCTCGGTTGTCGCCTGCCGCCTACACGATGGAGAGCGGGAGGTCGAGGGGTGGGTGTATCCGATCAGGCGACTCCCACATTGCCGATGGTGCTCGACAAAGCGCGGCTGGATGGGTTATGTCGGTTCTCGACGCAGTGTTCATACAAATGAGGGGGACTCATGGAGAGGAAAAGTCGAGCGGCTGTGGCTGTTTTGGGGTGATTGTCGGCATCCTGATCATCCTGTTCGTAGGATACGCAGCCTACAAAATCGTCGATGTTCGGCGCGAGGGGAACGCCTACCTCCACGACCGGCGCTGAGCCCCCGCCCCCTACCTGCAAGGCAGCTCGCATCGCATCGCAGCCTGCCGCCACCGTCCGCCAGACAGACGAGTTGGTCAATCCAACATGGTGAGAACTGGCTCCAGTCGGTGTTCGGGTCGCACGCAGCGCAGCAGATGCTCGTCACAGCCTGCATACAGATGGGCATGTCGCCCTCATCGACCATGCAGTTCGGCATTCACCTCGCGATACATTTAGGCCAATGGCCCGAGACCGAAGGCGATTGAGCTCCCTGCAGAATTCACGCCAATTGAAGATTTGCCCACATATTCAAAGGAGGGAAGATGAGCCAGGAAATGATCGAGTCACCCGTGAGCCAATCGATTGATAACGCTGTCCTCGACGTGGAGCGACTCCGACACCCGGATGAGCATGTCTCTGGCATCTGGCTGTGGATACTGGGAATCCCCATTCTGCTCTTTGCAGCCTACATCTCCATCTTCAGCATGGGCCTCTATCCCGCTGCCCTATTCCTCATCGCTCGAATCACGCAGTTGATGGCGTTGGCCTACTTAAAGACGAACAGCATTCGTGTGGGCCCCCAGCAGTTCACTGAGATCCACGAAACGACGACCCGCATGTCTGCGCGACTCGGCATTGCGAAGCCGGAGGTCTACATCGTGCAAGAAAACATGCTCAATGCCTTCGCCGCACGCCTAGCGGGCAAGAGCGTCATCGTCCTCTACTCTGGCCTCATCGACAGCATCTATCGCAGCGAGACTCCACGCGACCTCGACTTCGTTATCGGACACGAACTCGGACATATCGCGGCAGGACATTTGAGCTTGAAACATCGCCTCATGGCCGTCGGGGGTTGGTTCCTTTACGTTGGCTTCTGGCACCGACGCTCGATGGAATACACCTGCGACCAGATCGGGCTCCATCTTGTGGGAGACGCACAGGTTGCGCAGCGGGCCTTCTCGCACCTGGTTGTGGGAGGCGTGCTCGCCGGAAGACTGAACCAGGAGCAGGCGCAGGCGCAATTGCGCGAGCACGAAGGCGAATTCTTCGTTCGCCGTCGGAACCTGATGTCGCTCTATCCGTCGCACCTGGCCCGTCTTCAGCGCCTGTCGGACCTCGGACAAACGCACGGACGCTGATGCCGGCATCCCTCGTTTCTACGGGAGGGCCTGCCCTCGTCGACGAGGCGTCAGCACGAAGGGGTGCCGCTGAGCCGTCGCCCCTCGGCGCTCAGTCGCAGATTCGCCCACAGCGCAACCGGCCGCCACCGTTCGCCAGACACATGGCCTGATCAATCTCGCACTGCGAGAACTGGCTCCAGTCGGTGTTCGGGTCGCACGCCGCACGGCAGATGCCCTGCACAGCCTGCATGCAGATGGGCATGTCGCCCTCATCGCCCATGCAGTTCGGCATCAGCGTCGACATGCAGCTACCCGCGTCTCCTCCATAACAGTCCGGCACCTGAACACCCCGGTTGAAGAAGGCCAGGGCGGCAACGATGACAACAAAACTCCCGACCGCGATGATTCCATATCTGACGGCATTCGACGGCGCCTGCGGATTCGCACCACTCATGTTCCCCTCCCCTTTGTTTGCGCCACGCTGTTGGCGGCAGGCCGAATCTCTCCCAACGGCTGCGCCTGGTCAAAGAAATGGTGCGCCCTGCTCCGGTCACGACCGCACGCGCGGATCCGGATGACAAAGCCGACGCGGAACGATAGGCGCTCGGCGGGTCATCGCGCGAGCGCGCGAGGCCCATCGCACATCCCTTGGGGGAATCATGACGACAGCGCTCCGCATTCCACGATTGGCATCTGCCGCTTTCCTTACCTGCCTCTTCATCAGTTCGAACGCACTGGCGGCCAAGCCGGGCGGCATTGAGATTCAGGGGCTACTCAGTGAATCCGCGTCCGCGCCCGTGCGCGACGCGAGTACAAAATGCGAAGAGGGCGACGCCGGAGTCTGTTGGACCCTCGCCAACAGCTTGTTACGCGCCGCGCGGACCTCTGCGCCCGGAAGCAACTGTGCGCTGCGCATCTGTGAGGACCGGAACACCTCCTACAACGAGCTCGGGTGTGCGATCAGCCGGTACGCGTGCGACGGCGGGGTGGAAGAGGCCTGTACCGCAGCCAGCAAGGAGTGTCCCGATGGTCGAGGCCGGAGCCTGCTGGCCTCGCTGACTTCGCCCGCAGACGCCGCCAACCTGAACAATCCAGGG
>JBIIFW010000221.1:0-4678 GCA_044236985.1 Bradymonadia bacterium
CACCGGGTCGTCGCCCGGGCGACCGCCCTGAAGGCCCGCATAGAAGATGTCGGCCTGACGCCACATCACGCCCTTGGGCATGCCCGTCGTGCCGCCCGTGTAGACGATGTAGAGGTCGTCGTCCGAGCGCTCCTCGAAGTCGCGACCGCCATTGTCGTGCGCCGCAAAGTCGCGGAACCAGCCGCTCTCGACGCCCTCGATCGCAGGCGCGGGATGGCCCGAGTTCCCCGCCTCCGTCCAGATCACCGTCGTGACGGGTGTCTTCTCCGCCAGCGCGCCACGCACCTCGCCCGCAAGGTCCGACTCCGCAAAGAGCATGGTCAGGTCACCGTCGTGCACCAGGTACTTCAGCTCCTCCGCCACGTAGCGGTAGTTCACATTGATCGGCACCGCCCGCAGCTTGAAGGCCGCGAGCATCGCAATCATGTATTCCTCACCGTTGTAGAGGTAGAGGCCGAGGTGCTGGCCAGCCTTGAGGCCGCGGTCTGCCAGCGCATGGGCGAGCCGGTTGGCACGCGTGTCGAGCTCGGCAAAGGTGAAGCGCGAGCTGCCGCTAACGAGCGCAGTCCGGTCGGGGACCACATCGGTAACGCTCTCGTAGAGGTCGGCGATATTGAAGTGCATACAGAACCTATCGTCGCAAGAGAGAAGGGGTGATTAGGGCTTTTCGGCGCCCACGATCCACATCGCAAAGTACTGAGAGCCGCCGCCGTAGGCATGGCCGAGCGCCTTCTTCGCGCCCTCCACCTGGTGCTCGCCCGCGGTGCCACGCACCTGATGCGCAGCCTCCAGAAAGCGGAGCATGCCCGACGCACCGATCGGGTTTGACGAGAGCACGCCACCCGACGGGTTGATGGGCTGACGGCCGCCGAGCATCGTGTCGCCCGCATCGACCATCTTCCAACCATCGTTGGCGTCGGCGAGCCCGATGTTCTCGAGCCACATCGGCTCGAACCAGGCGAAGGGCACGTAGATTTCGGCCGTGTCGATCTCCCGCTTCGGGTCGGTGATGCCGGCCTCTTTGTAGAGCGCCTTGGCGCAGTCCGAGCCGGCCTTCGGGAGTACCTGGTTGCGGCGGGGCGAGAGGATCGCCTCGGTCCGGTTCGCGGTGCCATGCACCCAGGCAACCTTCTTTCCGCTGGCTTCGGCCACATCCTCCGAAACCAGAATCATCGCACCTGCGCCGTCCGAAGAGGGGCAGGTCTCGAGGTACCGAATCGGGTCCCAGAGCACGGGAGAGTTCTTCACCATGTCGATGGTGATCTCCGGCATCTGGAGGTGGGCGTAGGGGTTCTTGAGCGCGTGGATCCGGTCCTTGTAGGCCACCTGCCAGCCAATGTGCTCAGGCGCGCCGGTGAACTCAATGTAGGCCCGCACGAAGGGGGCGAAGTAGCCACCCGCACCCGCCGCCGTCGGCGGAGAGAAGGGATACTTCGGCGAGAGCGCCCACATCGCGTTGCTCTCCGACTGCTTCTCCCAGGCGATCGTGAGCACCCGCTTGTGGATGCCCGAGGTCACCAGATGGGTCGCAAAGATGGCGGTCGAACCGCCCACCGAACCGGCGGTGTGGACGCGGAAGACCGGCTTGCCTGCCGCACCCAGCGCGTCGGCAAGGTAGAGCTCCGGCGTCATCACTCCTTCGAAGAAGTCGGGCGCCTTGCCCATCACGACCGCATCGATCTCGTCGAAGGTCATGCCCGCGTCTTCCAGCGCACGCAGCGCCGCCTCGCGGACAAGCCCCGACATCGACAGGTCGCCCCGCTTGGCGGCATGGTGCGTCTGCCCGATGCCCAATACAGCACAGCGCTGCTTCATGGCTGATCCTCCAGTACCGCGATGAGGTTGTGTTGAAGCGCGGGGCCCGACGAGGCGTGACCCACCGTGCGGCTCGCCTCGCCACGATGGATGGCCGTGGCAGCCCGTCCGATGGCCGCAAGACCCGCCACCATCACGCTCTGTGCGGCACGGGTGCCGCCGCTCGGATTCACCTTCGCGTCGGCCGACAATCCCGCCTGCTTCAGCGCCTCGAGGGCGATGACCTCCTGCGGTCCGAACGGCGCGTGAACCTCCACAACCTGCGTCGGCTTTGCGCCCACGCCGGCAAAACGAGCAGCCTTCTCCAGCGACGGCGACTTCGACAGGTCGCGTGCGCCGAGCGAGTGGCCATCGGCGATGTGTGTCATGGACTGAATCCAGGCCGGTCGCGCACAGACCGAGCGGGCATAGTCGCCCCGCGCAATGACCATCGCAGCGGCGCCATCCGAGAAGCGGGGAAGGTCGCTCGCCCGAAGCGGACGGTGCAGGTAGGGCTCCGCGAGCGCCGCCTCCACCGAGGTCGCCAGGCCGGCCCGAACGGCAACTTCCGCAAACTGCTGCTCGGTTGCGCCCGCCGCCAGCAGCGCGCTTGCCTGAAGTGCTGCCACCTCGGCTGCGTTGATGCCCGTCGGCGCGAGGTAGTAGGGGTCGAGCTGCAGCGCGAGCACCTGCATGAGGTCCTCCGCAGCGTTGGCACCGAAGCAGTAGATCAGCGCCGCATCGATGTCGCCATGCTGGAGCCGAACCCAGGCCTCGTAGAGCGCCCAGGCACCATCCATCTCCACGTGCGACTCTTCGATGGGCTTCGAGACGCCCACGCCATCCATGGCCATCAGCCAGGAGAAGGGCCGGCCTACCAGCATGTCGCAGCTGCCCGAGACCGTGAAGCCGATCTTGTCGCGCGAAATCCCGGCGCCATCTGTGGCACGCGTCACAATGTTCTGAATGGTCTCAATCTCGTCGAGCTGCGAGGCCTCGGCCGGCGTCAGCTCCACAAAGGAGACAATCGCGATCTGCTCGCGGGATGTGTTGAAGGCAGACATCAGATGTGCTCCCGGATCTGGGCGAGCGGACGGTCGGGCTCGCCGGTCGGAACAAAGTAGCGGATGGTCTCGAGCGAGAGCTCTGCGTCGGCCTCATCGACCCACTCCGCACGCACCCGCATGCCCATCCGGACCTCGTTCACGTCGCAGCCGCCGACCAGGTGGAAGAGCGCCACATCGGCGCCGTCGAGCAGCACGCTGGCGCACACATAGGGCGGCTTGAGCTTCTGCCCCTCGAAGGGGATGTTGACGATGCAGAAGGTGGTGATGGTCCCCGTCTCCGGCAGCACCCGCTCATCACCCATCGGGCAGCCGCAGGTAGGGCAGGCGCCGCGCGGCGGAACATAGACATAGTTGCAGGAGGGGCAGACCCGACCCACAATGCGCCGCTCCTTCATACCCCGCAGGAAGCGCGACAGGTCCTTGCCGGCCCGCGCGCGGAACTTGAGCGACACGGGCGCCGCCATCGTGGTCACATCCTTGACCACAGGTTTGGTTGCTTCAGACATCGCTCCTCCTCACTTCACAGGTTCAAAGCAGCGGATGTCGCGCAGGCTGCCCGTCCGGCTCTCCGACCAGACCAGCTTCACCCGCGTGCCAACCGGGCAGGCCTCGAGCGACGCGCAGGCCACCGCATGCAGCATCGCCGTGCTCGCGCCATCGAGCTGAATCAGCGCATAGGCGAAGGGCTCCTGCAGCAGATGGCGCGCCTGCGGCGCAGCCACCCAGGTCGCCGCCGTCACAACGCCCTCTTCGGCTACCGGCTCCAGCCCCGCAATCGCAGCACCCGTCTCCGGGTCCCACTCCAGCGGTGGCACCACCAGCTTGCCCGACGCGGTCCGCGCACCGAGCAGCTTGCCATCACGCAGCGCCGTAAAGAAGGCGCTCATCACCGGCCCCAGCGACCGCCGGTAGGTGTACTCCATCACATAGGGCGCCTCGAGGACGCCTTCGATTGGCTGCTGCATGCTCGCTCTCCCTGTGTGCCTGTTGAGGCACCGTGACCGCCCGCCCATCGGCGCGGGCCGCTCTGCTCAATCGATGACGAGGTTGAAGTAGATCTTCGTATCCGAATCCGTGGGCTGGCCCACATGGATGTGCTTGGTCTGCTGGAAGATGGCCAGACCCTCGTGGCTCAGCTCGCGACCGAAGCCGCTCTGCTTGAAGCCGCCGAAGGGATACTTCGGGTTGAGCAGGTGGTAGTCGTTCACCCAGACCGTGCCCGCGTCGATGCGGCGGGCCAGCGCGAGTCCGCGCTCCACATCGCCCGTCCAGACGGCGCCCGCCAGGCCGTAGAGGCTGTCGTTGGCGATCGCGATGGCCTCGTCGTCGGTGTCGAAGGGAATGATGCAGACCACGGGCCCGAAGATCTCTTCGCGCGCCGCCTTCATCTGGTTCGTCACGTCGCCGAAGATGGTCGGCTCGTAGTAGTAGCCCTTGTCGAAGGCCTCGGGCCGCTTGCCGCCCAGCAGGCAGGTCGCACCCTCTTCGCGGGCCAGCGCAACATAGCGCTCCACCGTGCCGCGCTGCCGCTCGCTGATGAGCGGGCCGAAGGTGTTCATGATGTCCATCGGGTCGCCGACAGCAATCTTCTTTGCCTCTTCGACCAGCCGCGCCGAGACCTCGGCGACGAGCGAACGATGCACCAGCAGACGGGTGCCCGACTGGCAGATCTGGCCGCTGTGGAAGAAGGTCGCAAAAAGCGCGCCACGGATGGCGCCGTCGAGGTTGGCATCCTCGAGGATGATGTTGGCCGACTTGCCGCCAAGCTCCAGCGTGACCGGCTTGAGCCGATCGGCCGCAATCCGCATCACCGCTTG
>JBIIFW010000223.1:0-4676 GCA_044236985.1 Bradymonadia bacterium
TGCGTCCGCGCAGGTGGGCGATCTTTCGCGCACCTACACCGTCGATTATCCCGCTTTCGTGGCCCAGCTCGGCCAGCTCCCGCCCGAGGCCAACACCCTGGTCCGGCTCTTTGACGGCATCCGCTCGCTCGAAGAGGTGGTGTCGCTCGCCGACATCGACGACCTTCTTGGTTGCCAGATTGTGGGCCTGCTGCTCCGTGGCGGCATCCTCGTTCCCTCGAAGGATACCTACCTCGGCGACGAAGATGGCTTTGACCGCATGCCCACGGGCCAGTTCAACCAGGTGACCTCGGCTGCGCAGCGGCCGGCCGGTCAGCTCGGTGCCTGGATCGATCGGGCGGCGACCGCGGCCCCGCTCGCAGACCCAGCGCTGCTGGTCCGCCAGGAGCAGGAGCGCATCGCCCGCGAGCAGGAGGTTGCCCGCATTGCGACCGAGCGGCAGCGCGCCATCGAGGAGCAGCGTCGCGCCCATGCAGCCGAGCTGCAGGCGCTTGCCGAGGAGCAGGAGCGGCTCGAGCTCGAGCGCGGCATGCACGAGGAGCTCGCCCAGTCCGAGGCTGAGCTGATCCTGAGCGAGGCAGAGGCCCGCGTGAAGGAGCTCCGCGCCACGGCCGAGCGTCGTACGAATGAACTGGCCGTGCGCGAGCAGGAGCTCCGCCACCGGCGCGACTCCCTCACCGGCTCGCTCAGCACGCTCTCAGGCGACCAGCCGGCGCTTGTCGCGCCACCCAGCAGCTCGGCGGCTGCCACGATCTCTCCAGAGGCCGCCGAGGCGCGCCGTCGCGAGATGGAGGCCATGCGGCAGGAGTCCACCGCGACGCCGGTCGCGCCGGTCTGGTTTCCTCCTGCTGCGCCGCCGGCCGTGGCGCCGGATGCAGGCTTCGAAGCGAGCACGGCCTCGGGCGCGCGCCAGCTCTCCGAAGAGTCCATTCTGCGCGCCTCCGGCTCCATCCCTGCTGTTGCGGAGACGGGGCCGCGTGAGCTCGATCTTGGAGCCGCCGCAGCCACCCAGTCGGCTCCGCTGACAGGGCTTGCAGACCACGAGGAGGGCTTCTTCACGGGCGCCCACGCGGCTCTCGAAGAGCACCACGAGCTCGACGAGATGTATGGCTCAAACGAGAAGGAGCCGTCGGCGGTTCGCTGGACCTGGATCATCCTCGGCATTCTTGTCCTGGTGGTCATCGCCGCCGTCCTCAATGTGGGCAACGAGCCGGAGCCTGCCCCGGCACCGGCACCGGCGCCCGCCAAGGCAGCGCCCGCTGGCCCGACCGCCGAGGAGCTCGCCAAGAAGGCGGCCGCCCAGGCCTTCGACAAGGCCAAGATTTCCGGCAACGATCTGGGCATCGCGGTCGCCAACAGCGCCACCGACCTCGCAGAGGCCTGGGCTAGCTCCAAGACCAAGCCGCTCCCCTCCGTGGCCAAGGCGGCCCCGAAGGAGATCTCCGCGCCCAAGGCCACCGCTGCTCCTGCTCCGGCGATTGTTGCGCCCGTGGCCAAGGGTTCGGGCGACAAGTGCGCCACCAGCTTCGCCGCCAAGAAGTACAAGGATGCGGTCGCTAACTGCACCGCCGCCATCGAGGCCGACCCGCAGAACTCCGACGCGCTCACCTACCTCGGTCAGGCCTACTACGAGATGGGCGAGGCCAGCTCGGCCACCGGTCCGCTCGAGCGGGCGCTCCGCATCAACCGCCGCAACACCAACGCCCTGCTCACCCTCGGCGCTGCGCGGCAGGAGTCGGGTAACAACGCCGGCGCCCGCGAGGCCTACGAGCGCTACCTCGAGCTCAACCCCAACAGCCGCCGCGCCGGCGAGATCCGCACCATCCTGCAGGGTCTCTAGGCTCCCATGACCGCGGCTCAGCCACCCGAGCGGGGCGGGCCCCTCCTGCTCGCCATCGAGTCGAGCTGCGACGAGACCGCCGCCGCCGTCCTCGACGGCACGCGGAGTCTGCTCTCCTCGGCGGTCGACTCACAGGTCGCGCTTCATGCGCTCTATGGCGGCGTGGTGCCGGAGCTGGCCTCGCGCAGCCATGCGTTGGCCATCACCCGGGTGGTGCAGCAGGCGCTCGACGAGGCCGGGGTCACGCTGGCCGATATCTCCGCCATGGCGGTTACCGAGGGGCCCGGCCTGGTCGGGAGCCTCCTCGTGGGCATCGAGTTCGCAAAGGGGCTGGCGCTCGCCCGCAACCTGCCGATGGTCGGCGTCCACCACCTCGAAGGCCACCTCTTCGCCCCCTTCCTGCAGGTGGCCGAGGGCTTCGATGAGCCGGCCTTCCCCTGTGTGGCGCTCATCGTCTCGGGCGGCCACACCAGCCTCTATCACTGCGAGGGGCCCGGCTCCTACCGGCTGCTCGGTCGCACGCTCGACGATGCCGCCGGCGAGGCCTACGACAAGGTCGCCAAGATGGCAGGCCTAGGCTACCCGGGGGGCCCGATCGTTGACCGGATGGCCGCACAGGGTGACCCCAAGGCCTTCGACTTTCCGCGGCCCATGTGGCGCAAGGGAAACCTCGACTTCTCCTTCTCCGGCATCAAGACGGCGGTCTCGCACGCGGTCCGTACCATCGATGTGGCCGACGAGACGGCGCTCTGCGGCCTCCTCGCCTCGTTCCAGGCCTCGGCCTGCGACGTGCTGGCGGGCAAGGCCTTCCTCGCCTGTCAGGCTGCTGGCGTGCGACAGCTCATCGTGACCGGTGGCGTGGCCTGCAATGCGGAGCTTCGGCGCCGGTTGCAGCGGTTGCGGGCCGAGAAGCGGCTCCGTGTCTCCATCCCGCCGCCGGCGCTCTGCACCGACAACGCCGCGATGATCGGCGCGGCCGGCTATGCGCGGGCCTGGGCGCGGGTGCAGGCCGGCGAGGGCTTCACCTCGGGCAGCCTCAACGCCCGCTCCACCTGGCCGCTCGCACCGCTGCCGGCGACCGTGGAACATCGCACAAAGGTGCGCGGGGCCTGACCCAAGGTTGCCACCGTTGCAAACGCCGTGCTAGAACGTGTTTCAGTTTCCCGCTGAAGGGCCGTTCTACGAGGTTCCCATGTCTGCCACTGTCGTCACTGCCTATGTTCGTCCTCAGCGTGAGTACCAGGTCATCGCCTGCATCAAGGCGCTCCCCGGCCTGCTCGGCTGGATGAAGTTTGATGGCACCGTCAATGACCACGCCGACCGCATGATCCGGTTTGAGTTCGTGCTCGGCGAGGGCTCCGACCCGGCCAAGGCGGTCGAGTTGCTCGGTCGTGCTGCGACCTCCAAGACCATCGACCACGCGGTCATCTTCACGGCCCCCGTCTCGGGCGGCCGCGTCGACTTCACCTTCTGAGCCGCTCCCGGGCCAGCGCCCGGAGCTCCTGCTTGAGCACCTTGCCGCTGGCATTCCGCGGCAGCTCGCTCTCGATCCAGACGACCCGCGGCACCTTGTAGTTGGCCATCTGCTCCTTCGCCCAGGCGAGTAGCTCGGCAGCCGTTGCAGGTGCGCGGAGGACGACGAAGGCGGCGCCCACCTCGCCCAGCCGCTCGTCGTCGATGCCGATGACCGCGGCCTGCGCGATGCTCGGGTGGAGCAGCAGCAGCCGCTCGACCTCGGCAGGGTAGGCGTTGAAGCCGCCGACGATGAACATGTCTTTCATGCGGTCGGTGATGGTGAGGTTGCCGGCCTCGTCGGCGATGGCGATGTCGCCCGTCTTGAGCCAGCCGCCGTCGGCAAAGGCCTCTGCGGTGGCGGCCTCGTCTTCGAAGTAGCCCGGCATCACGTTGTAGCCGCGCACCCAGACCTCGCCGGGCTGGCCGGGCGGCAGGTCGTCGCCGGTCTCGCCCACGATGCGGACCTCGACGCCGGGGATGGCGCGGCCCGAGCTGTTGGCGATGACCTCGTCGCTGTCGTCGCGGCGGCACATGCTGACAACGCCTGTGGTCTCGGTGAGGCCGTAGGCGGTGAGGACGGTCTCGAAGCCCAGCTCGTTGCGCATGGCGTGGACCAACTCGACGGGGACGGCGGCGGCACCGGTGACGGCGAGGCGGAGCGAGGAGGTCTTCCAGGTAGCCCGGTCGGGATGGGCGAGGAGCATCTGGTAGAGTGCCGGCGGGCCAGGCATGACCGAGATGGCGTGGCGGTCGATGGCGACGGCTGCGGCTTCGACATCGAAGACGGCGAGCGGGTAGATGGTGGCGCCGCGCAGCAGGCAGGCGACCCAGCCGGCCTTGAAGCCGAAGGTGTGGAAGAAGGGGGGCACAACGAGGTAGCGGTCCTCTTCGCGGAGGCCGACGACGCTGGCCCAGGTCTCGAAGACGCGGAGGGTCTGGCTGTGGGTGCAGAGCACGCCTTTGGGCCTGCCTGTGGTGCCGGAGGTGAAGAGGATGTCGGAGAGGTCGCTGCCGGAGAGCGCCTGGTATCGCGCCTGCAGCGCTTCCGGGCTGCAGCCGTTGGCGCGGGTGCGGAAGGCGGCCCAGGACTCCACGCGGCCGGCGGCGGCTGTGTCGTCGAAGGAGACGATGCGGCGCAGGTGGGGGAGCGCGGCGGTGTTCAGCATTGCGGGGTAGTCGGCGCCGAGGAAGCCGGCGGAGACGAAGGCGTGCGAGGCGCGGGAGGTCTCGGCGATGTAGGCGGCCTCGGCCTGCTTGAAGCGGGTGTTGAGCGGGATGACCGCGCCGCCCGCGAGCTGGACGCCGAGCGCGGCGACCATCC
>JBIIFW010000224.1:0-4668 GCA_044236985.1 Bradymonadia bacterium
CCCTCGCCATCGTGTCGCCTGAGACCGTCGGTGCGGCAGAGAGCCCCCTGCGGGTCGAACTCTCCGATGGCGGTTCCGCCTGGCTCCTCGTCGAACAGGGAGTCACCGTTGCCTATCGCAACCTCTGTCCCCACCTCGACGCCCCGCTCGACGGCTGCGACGACGAGACCTGGCAGCCCGAAGCACGGCTCTTCGTCTGCTCCTTCCACGGTGCCACCTTTGCGGCGCGTGACGGCAGATGTATCGATGGCCCCTGCCGCGGAAGCCGGCTCGAGCAGCTCGAAGTCAGCGCCACCGACGCCGGCCTCGAGCTCCGGACCGCACCGCTCCTCCAACTCAACCTCCTCACTCCTCGACCCGGTCGCCCGTGAAGAACACGCTCCTTCTCCTCGCCCTCTCGGGCCTCTTCGCAGTCGGCTGCAACCGCAACGCCGCTCCAGTCCCCGCAGCAGCCGGCTCCGGTTCTGGCTCGGGTGCCGCACCTGCCGCTGCGGCCGCCGTCGTCCCTGCCGCCGACAAGCTCCTCCCGCCCCCGGACCTCGCCGCCTGGGTCGCCCCCGCCGGCTTCACGAAGGGGGCCGCCGTTGTGCCCACAGACTTCGTACCACTCCCGCCCGGCGCCCTCGCTACGGCCTTCCGGTTTGAGGCCTCCGACAGCGCCGTCGAGGCGCTCGCAGTTCGCTACCCGAACGAGCGCTATGCCCGCCCCCATGTGAGCGATGTCCGTACCCCCGACCCCGGCGGCTCCAAGGTAGCCCGCAAGGTGGTCCAGAAGGGCTCGCTCGTCGTCGAAGTCCGAGGCGCCGACCCCGCTGCCGTCGCCCGATTTGCCTCCGCCGTCGCCACCGGGCTCGGCGTCGCTCCGGAGCCTCCTGCGGCCGGCTCCGGTTCGGGCTCTGGCGCGGTGGCCCAATGATGCCGCTCCGCTTAGCATGCGCACTGCTGCTCGCGGCCCTCGCACTGCTGCATCCGTCCAACGCCTCCGCCGCCGGTCCCGTCCAGACCTTCTTCGTTGTCCTGCCCGAGGCTACCGCCGAGGTCTCCCGCGAGGCGCTCGAGACCTGCGGAGACCGCTTCGCCGCCTCGCTCGTCGGATCCGGCGCCTTCCGCGCCAACCAAGACGCCGAGACCCAGCGCTCCGTCGCCGACTGCCTCGGCAGCACCGCCAGCGCCACCACCAAGCGGGCCTGCGAGGTCTCCATGGCCAACATCGAGGTCGACTACCTCGTCCGCATGGTGGCCCGCCGCATCGGCGCAGACTGGAGCTGGTCGCTCAAGGCCCTCGAACCCGCCTCCGGAGCCGCCCAAATCTGGGGCAGCGACGACAAACCCGCCGGCCTCGCCGACCCCGCCGAGGCCGCCTACGTCGCCTGCGACAAGCTCGGCCGTGCCTTCGCCTGCTCCCAAGGTGTTGCCACCGCCTGCGGCGGCGCCGGACTCGGCACCGGCCCCCTCCTCGTGGATGGCGATGGTGCCGCAACCACCAGCGCAGCCACCCAAACAGCGGTTACCGTAAGCGCCCTCGACATCATCCGGCCAACCCCCGCCGTCGTCTCGGTCTGGATCGACGGGCGCGAGGCAGGCTCCTCCTCCAACCAGATCACAGGCATCACGCCCGGCCCCCACGAGGTCACGCTCAAGGCCACGGGCTTTACGCCCTACACCGAGACCATCCTCTTCGAGGCCGGAAAGCCCGCCAAACTCCGCAATATCCAGCTCGTCTCGACCACCAGCACGCTGCTTGTCACCCTCGCGGAGCCGCGCAGCGCAACGCTGCGCATCGACGGCCGCGAGGTCGGCACCACCGGCGAGGTGATCGCCGGCATCGAGCCAGGCCTACGCACCGTGCTGCTCCGCGCAGTGGGGTACCAAGACTACGCGGGGCAGCTCTCCTTCGAGGCAGGCAAGCAGACCGAGCGGCTCGATATCGCCATGACACCGCTGCCGGCCACGCTCGAACTCTCCATCTCCGTCATGGGCGCCGAGATTGCCGTCGACAACCGGGTCGTCGCCCAGTCGCTCGGCCAGGGGCTGCTGCAGCGGCTCGCGGTCACTCCGGGCGAGCGCACCGTCACGGTCAGCGCCGAAGACTACCTCCCGGTCACCCGTACCGTCGCCCTCTCACCCGGCGAGACCCTGCGTCTCGACCTAAGGCTCCAGCGCGACGACCCGGAGGCGCGGGCCGCGCGGGCCAAGGCGGAGCGCGATGCCGCCATCGCGCGGGAGCGGGAGGCCGCTGCTGCCCAAGCTGCGAGCCAGCAGCCAACCTCGGGCGAGAACTGCTACAACGGCATCGACGACGACCGCGATGGCCTCGCCGACTGCGCCGACCCGCTCTGCGCCGCCGCTGCCGGCTGCGAAGCGGTCGCCGATGACGAAGGGCTCGGCATCATCCTCCGTGCTCACGGCAGCATCCCCTCGCTCGGATATGCCGAATTCACCGAAGACCTGAGCCCGGCCCCGCCCGGCTTCGGCGACTTTAGCGGCTCCGTCGCTATCATCGGCGGCTCCATCGGTCTGCTCGAAGAGCCGGGCGGCCTGGAGCATCGGCTCGACTACCAGCAGTTCTCCGCCTCATCCGGCGACCTCGACCGCACGGGAGGTATCGATTGCTCCACCCCGGGCGGGAGCCAGCCTACCTGCGCGAGCTTCTCGGAGTTCTCTGCGCAGAGCCTCTCCTACCTCTTCGTCGCGCACGATTCTGAGCCCCTGACCGCCGGGCTCGGGGTCGGTCTCTTCGAACATGGTTTCGACACCACCTCCTACGAGACGGGCCTCGTTATGACCTTCTTGATCGAACTGATGCCCCTGGATGCCGACTGGGCGAAGGCCGGCATCGTCTTCCGATTGGATGGCGTCCCGTCGGCGGGAGGCAACTCCCTGCTGCTCGCCTCGCTGCAGTGGGGCGGCGGCTTCGACTTCTGACGGCTAGCGCCGGTTCGAGCGCCGCTGAACCTCTTCGAGGATCTTGGCGTTCTCTGGGCTCAGGCGGGTGAAGGCGACGCCCATGCCCGACTCCGCTCCTTCGGCGACGATGCGGGCCACGGTCCCCTCGCCTTCGATGATATGGAAGTCGTCGAGGTAGACGGCAAACCGGAGCGCAACGCGCGAGCCCACGGGGTGGGGCGTGGCCGACTTGATGAAGACACCCGTCCGGCTCACATTGACCACATACTCCGAGGCGTAGTCCGCGATCCCCTGGTAGGCGTTGTTGACCTCGAGGCGAGGTTGGGCGCGTTGGTCAGGCATCGGGGCTCTCCGCGGTCGGGTCTGGTGGCTGCGCTATCGCGGGTGGGCCCGCACTGTCAAACGGGGTCGCCACCGGCAAGAGATCAGGCTTGGGGCTCTGCTTCGACGACGGGTGCCACAGCCGGCAGGCGGGCGGCCTGAGCGCCCGACTGGGCCTGCGAGGTGATGTCGTAGTGGTCGGAGGAGAGGCCGGTAGAGGCGACCAGCCGGATGCGCTTGTTGAAGCGGAGCTCCATGTGCTTGAGCGAGGGCTTCTCGTCGTCGCGGAGCGCGGCCACCACGCGGGGATGAGCGAGCACCTGCACATCAAAGTGTGCGGTTGCCGTCAGATCGCGCTGGAGCTGGCGGAGGATCTCCGCAACCACCGTGACGGTGGTCTTCACCATGCCGGTCCCGCCGCAGGCAGAGCAGGGCTCGCAGAGCATCTGCTCGAGGCTCTCGCGGTTGCGCTTGCGGGTCATCTCGACGAGCCCGAACTCGCTGATCTTGGTGATCTTCACCCGGCCGCGGTCGTTGGCCAGCGCCTCGTCGAGGGCGCGGAAGACCGTCTCACGGTTGGTGGGGTGCGACATGTCGATAAAGTCGATGATGACCAGGCCGCCGATGTTCCGCAGGCAGAGCTGGTAGGCAATCTCGCGTGCCGCTTCGACGTTGGTCCGGAGGATGGTGTCCTCGAGGCCGTCGGTGCCCACATACTTGCCGGTGTTGATGTCGATGGAGGTCAGCGCCTCCGTCTTCTCGATGACGAGGTAGCCGCCCGAGGGCAGGTCGACCCGCCGCTGCAGCGCCCGCCGCAGCTCCTGCTCTACGCCATAGGCGTCAAAGAGCGGCTCGGTGCCCACATAGAGCTCCACTCGGTCTGCCAGCTGCGGCATCACCCGGTCGATGAACTCGCGGATGCGGTCGAACTCCTCGCGGGAGTCGATGATGAGGCTGTCCACATCGGCGGCAGCCAGATCGCGGGTCGCGCGGAGGATGAGGTCGAGGTCTTCGTAGAGCCGCTTGGGCGACTTCACCTGGTCGCGCCGCTTCATGACATCGTTCCAGATGCCGATGAGGAAGCCCATGTCCTGCTTGAGGAGCTCGCTGGGAACACCCTCCGAGGCCGTCCGAACAATGAAGCCGCTCCCCTTGGGGCGCATCTCGTTGGCCAGCTCACGCAGCCGCTTGCGCTCCTTGTCGGAGACAATCTGGCGCGAGATGCCGAGGTGGTCGACCGTCGGCATGAAGACCAGGTGGCGGCCGGGAAGGCTGACATGGCAGGTTACCCGGGCCCCCTTGGTGCCGATCGGGTCCTTGACCACCTGAACGATGAGATCCTGACCCTCGCGAATCAGTTTTTCGATAGGTTTGGGCGGACCGCGCCGTTTGGGCATCGCCTCCGACTCGTCGTCGCTCTCCTCGAGGGCGGCGTGCTGG
>JBIIFW010000225.1:0-4665 GCA_044236985.1 Bradymonadia bacterium
GATGGTCGGCCCCTTCGTGCTGCGGCGGCTCAAGACCGACCCGAACG
Source organism: Bradymonadia bacterium (assembly GCA_044236985.1). Taxonomy (GTDB): domain Bacteria; phylum Myxococcota_A; class Bradymonadia; order REDH01; family REDH01; genus CAIWGR01. Next base: position 48 of record JBIIFW010000225.1, read on the forward strand.
TCATCCAGGACCTGCCCGAGAAGCAGGAGTACAAGGTCTACTGCACGCTCACCCGCGAGCAGGCGACGCTCTACCAGGCGACCGTCGACATGGCGATGGCGCGCATCACCGGCACCAGCGGCCTCAAGCGCCGGGGCAACATCCTGGCGCTGCTCACGGCACTCAAGCAGATCTGCAACCACCCCGACCACTACCTCAAGGAGCGGGAGGGCAAGCTGAGCGGCCGCTCGGGCAAACTGGCCCGTCTGACCGAGATGCTCGAGGAGGTGATCGCGGAGGGCGATCACGCGCTGGTCTTCACGCAGTATCGTGAGATGGGCGACCTGCTGGTGGAGCACTTCCGGTCGCAGCTCAAGGTGGCGGTGCCCTTCCTGCATGGCGGCGTGGTGGCGGAGAAGCGGGACGAGATGGTGGCAACCTTCCAGACCGATCCCGACGCTTCGCCGATCCTCATTCTGTCGATCAAGGCGGGCGGAACGGGCCTCAATCTGACGCGCGCCAACCATGTCTTCCACTTCGATCGCTGGTGGAATCCCGCGGTCGAGAACCAGGCGACAGACCGTGCCTTCCGGTTGGGTCAGACGCGTGATGTGCAGGTACACAAGATGATCGTGACCGGTACGGTCGAAGAGAAGATTGATGAGATTCTGGAGTCGAAGCGGTCGCTGGCCGAATCGGTCATCGGCGAGGGCGAGGCCTGGATCACCGAGATGTCGGATGATGAGCTGAGCGAGATCTTCTCGCTGCAGGCAACGGCCGCGGTGGATGACCTGACGGAGGCCGGCCAATGACGCTCGGACGGTATGGCAACACGGGCTGGGGGACGGCCTGGATCACGGCGCTCGAGCGGCTCTCGACCGCCTGGCAGAACCGGCTCCCGCGCGGCAAAGACTACGCGGAGAAGGGCCATGTGATGCAGCTCCAGGTGCAGGCGGGCAAGATCACGGCGCGGGTGCAGGGTTCGCGGGCGAAGCCCTACTCGACCTCCATCGAGATCCCGCCCTTCCGCGAGTCCGACTCGGAGCGGCTGCTGCTCGCGCTTGGCGAGCGGGCCTACTACCCGGCCTTCCTGCTCGCAGGGACGATGCCGCCCGGCATGGAGGAGGCCTTCCGCGCCTTCTCGCTGAGCCTCTTCCCCGCGCGGAACTCGGAGATGCTCGGCTCCTGCAACTGTCCGGACAAGGCGCGGCCCTGCAAGCACATCGCGGCGGTTCACTACGCCTTCGCGGAGGCGCTGGAGAGCGACCCCTTCCTCATCTGGCAGCTGCGCGGCATCGAGCGGAAGTCGCTCATCGGTGCCTTCCGGCGTGTCTGGTTCGGCGAAGAGGGTGCGCGTGCGGTGGAGGCCTCTGCGACCGTTGCGGCGCAGGAGCAGCGCGGCATGCCGGTGAGCGAGATGGTGCCGGACCGGTTCAACCGGGCCATGCAGGGCATTGAGTCGATCTCCTTTTCGGTGAAGCCGGTAGAGCAGCCGCTCTTCATCCTGCAGCGCCTCGCGCAGCCACCCTCGTGGCGGCTCCCGATGGAGACAGCGACGCTGTTCGGGCCTGTTTACGAAGAGGCCGTCGCGGTGGCCGTCCGGCTGGCCAACGATGTGGCGAGCTTCACGGCGGAGTCGGGGCTTGAGGTCGAGGAGTGGGACGAGGAGGAGGAGCTCGACTTCGACGACCCCTTCCTCGGCATGGAAGACGACGACGAGGATGAAGAGGGCGACGACGACGAGGATGAAGAGGGCGACGACGAGGAGGACGAGGTCATCAGCTTGCCGCGCTCGCAGGCCGAGCTCGACTTCGACGACGAGGAGCTGCCCGAGGCCGTCGCCGCGCCAGAGACCGACGAGTTCGAGGAGGATGATGCGGAGGGAACAGGCGGTTCGCTGATGGCGCCGGGCGAGAGCCTGCGCTCGCTCGGGCCCTCGCTCAGCGGTGGTGCGATTCCCGCCTTCATGCCGCCGACGGTGGCGCCCGGCTTCATGTCGATTCCGTCGCTCCGTCCGCCGAGCGTGACGGTGCGGCCGCTGGTGCGGGGCCCTGTGGCGCAGACGCTGCCGACCTCGTTGCCGACGGTGCAAAAGCGGCCTGGGCGAGGTGTGTCGGAGCCCGCAGAGGTTCGGGCCGAGGCGCCGCGCCGCGAGCCTGCAGTGCTCATTCGGCGGGGCCAGTCGGCGCCGGCGCCGGGCGTTGTTTCGAAGGGTGCGGTCGCAGCAGGCCCCTCGGTGGTTCGCCGTGGTGAGGTGGCCGGGAGCGTGGAGTCGCGCATCTGCCGTGCGCTGGCGTCGGGCGAGGCCCGTCTGGGCTGGGACGCGGCCTGTCAGGCCTGGCGCGGGGCTGCGACCGAGGAGCGGCTCGCGCTGCTTCTCGAGGCCGCGGAGGCCGCCGGCCAGATGGGTGCAGTTGCGGCAGAGACGGAGCTTGCGCTGGCAGGGCTGATTCAGCGGGGCGATACGCCCGATGTGGCGCTGCTGCTGGCGCTGCTGCTTGCGGGCCGCCATGCGACGGCTGCCGAACTGGTGCACTCGCTCGGGCTGGATGGCTGGCAGGGCGAGCCGTCGATGGCGGCAGCGCTGGTCACCTACACGGTGGCGACCGCTTCGCAGCGGCAGGCGCGGTTGCCGCACCGGAGCGCGCTCGAGCTGGACCAGCTCTGGAGCCGCAAGCCGCGGCTTCCTGCGGAGCTCGGCCGTGCGCCGCGCTCGTGGGGCTACTGGATCGAGCATGGGCACAAGCTGGCGCCCGCGACGGGCGACGCTGCAGCGCGGCTGGTCGAGGTGTCGGCCGACCAGGTGGTGGCACTGGCACTTCGCGGCGGCCGGTCGGAGCTGCAGGTGGCGCGGGTGCGCGGGCTGGCGCTGAGCGTTGCCCAGATGCTGCAGACCCGCGAGGGGCAGAGCTCGGCCGAGAACTTCCTCTCGGAGTGTGGGCTGCGCGATGTGATGCGGGCCGTGCTGGCGCCGAAGGATGGGGCCGATCAAGGGCCGCGCCGGCGGTCGAAGCCCTGACGATTCTTTGACGGTCAATGGCAACGGCAGTCGCCGTCCGATGAGAGCAAACCGCCTAGCGGAGGCATGAGATGGACAAGAACAAGGTCGTAGTCACCTGCTCACTCACGGGCGTGCTCACCAACCCGGCACAGCACCCCGTGCCGGTGACGCCCGCCGAGATGGCCGCGTCGGCGAAGGAGGCCTTCGATGCGGGCGCCTCCATCATGCATGTGCACTTCCGGCGGCAGGAGCCTGGCATGGGCTTTCTGCCCACCTGGGAGCCCGAGGTGGCCTCCGCCATCGTGGATGCCATCCGCGAAGCCTGCCCGGGCGTCATCATCAACAACACGACGGGCGTCGTGGGCGCCGACATCGCCGGCCCGCTCGCCTGCCTCGATGCGACACGCCCCGAGATGGCGGCCATGAACGCCGGCACGCTCAACTATCTGAAGTTGAAGTCGGACGGGAAGTGGGCCTGGCCGCCCATGCTCTTCGACAACCCGATCGCCAAGATCGAGGCCTTCCTCGCCCACATGTATGCCAACAACATCGTGCCCGAGTGCGAGTGCTTCGATACCGGCATCGTGCGGAGCGTGGGGCTGCTGCAGAAGGCGGGCCTGCTCCGCGCGCCGGCCCATGTCTCCTTCGTGATGGGCGTGGAGAGCGGCATGCCGGCCAAGGCGGAGTGGCTCCCGCTGCTGCTCGCCGAGCTGGAGCCCGGCACCCAGTGGCAGACCATCGGCATTGGCCGCGAAGAGGTCTGGAAGCTGCATCGCGCGACGGCCGAGCTTGGAGGCAACCTCCGGACGGGCGTGGAAGACACCTTCTACCTGCCGGATGGGAGCAAGACGTCGGGCAACGGCGCGCTCATTGAGGCGATGGTGAAGATGGCGCGCGAAGTGGGCCGTGAGCCCGCGTCGGCCGACGAGGTACGGGCAGCGCTGAGCGCAGAGTAGGGCAGAGTGGCAGGGTCGTTGCGAGGAGTCTGCGATGCATGAAAAAAGCCGAGGATTGTTGCAGGCCTACCCGGTGCTGCAGAGTCAGGTGGATGTGGCGGGCGAGACCTTCCGCACCAACGAGGCGGGCAACCTTGCCGCGCTCGAGACGGTGGCAGCCGCGCAGCGGCTCGCGCTGGCCGGTGGCGGCGCCCGCTACCAGGAGCGGCACAAGGCGGCAGGCAAGCTCCTTCCGCGCGAGCGCATCGAGCTGCTGCTCGACCGTGATGCACCCTTCCTCGAGATCTGCGCGCTCGCCGGCCACGAGGTGAAGGATCACAGCGCGGGCGCCGGCATCATCGGCGGCGTCGGCGTCATCTCGGGCGTGGAGTGCGTGGTCACCGCGAGCGATGCCACGCAGAAGGGCGGCGCGGTCTCGGAGCTCGGCGTGCAGAAGAGCAACCGGCTCGGGCAGATCGCCGAGCAGAACCGGCTGCCCTCCGTGAGCCTGATCGAGTCGGCCGGCGCCGACTTGCCGAACCAGAGCAAGATCTTCGTGCCCGGCGGCCGCGGCTTCCGCGACATCACCCGCCGCTCGCGCGAGGCGGTGCCGACGGTCTGTCTGGTCTTTGGCTCGTCGACGGCCGGCGGCGCCTACATCCCCGGCATGAGCGACTACACCGTCATGGTGAAGGAGCAGGCG
>JBIIFW010000226.1:0-4663 GCA_044236985.1 Bradymonadia bacterium
CGAGGGTGCACGCACCTCCCTTTACTGCGCCACCTCGCCCGAGCTGGTCGGTAAGTCGGGCCGCTACTGGGACAGCTGCCGGGAGAAGCGTCCATCGCGCATCGCGCAGCAGACGGCGCTCGCCGCGGAGCTCTGGCTGCGCAGCGAGGGCTGGCTCAAGAAGTTTACCGCCGACGCCTAGCCGTCTGCTGCGAGCAGCTTCGCGCGATCGCAGGGAAAGAGCCGGCAGCTGCCCTCGAAGATGGCCCAGACCATCGGCAGCGCGCCAAAGACGTCGATGCTGTAGTGCACATGGGCCAGCAGCACGACGGGCGCAAAGAAGGCCGCGCCTGCCAGCCCCGTCCAGCGCACCGCAGGCTTGTGCCAGAAGATGAGCGCCAGCAGAAACGGTGCGCCAACATGGCCCGAGAAGAAGAGGTCGCCCGTGAAGAGGATGAGCTCTGCAAAGGGCCCCTCCACCTTCAGCAGGTTGGGCGGCGGACCGAGGTGGGTGATCGAGATGAAGAAGCTGCGCACCACAAGCAGCACCGCGAAGGCCCGCGTGGTGAAGGCGTGCGCCTGCGGGTGGGCGAGGATCCAGGCAACCACACAGAGCCAGTAGCCGATGGCGACCGACACATGGAGCGTCGTGAGGTCGAGCGTGGGGATGTGGTCGAGGATCAGGTCGCCGACCGGCGGGCCTGCCATCGCGGTGGCGTAGGTGCCTGCCCGGTTTGCGATGACAAGCCCGAGGATGAGCCAGAGCCAACCCGTGACGAGCGAGCGCATCGCACGCGGGTCTTCACGAAGCGACCGCCAGCGCGCCGCCGCGGCCTGCAGGGGTTGCGTCACGCCCTCACCGGATGCTCACCTTGCCGCGGACGATGTCGGCATACATCCGGAAGTCGCCCATGAGCGACCAGAGCGGGTGCTTGAAGGTGGCGGGCCGGTTCTTCTCGATGATGAAGTGGCCCACCCAGGCAAAGCCGTAGCCGGCAACGGGAAGCGCCCAGAGGTACTTCGGCCCGACGAAGAGGGCCGAGATGGCGAGGAAGATGACCAGCGTGGTGCCGATGAAGTGGAGCCGCCGGTTCACCACGTTGGCATGTTCGCCGAGGTAGAAGGGGTAGAACTCTTCGAACGAGGCGAAGGGGGGCTTGGCTTCCTGGTTCTCCATGGATTCTCCTCAATCGGTTACTTGCGCGGGCCGCTCTTGCGCGGCTGCGCCGCGTTCTGCACGCCCGTGTGCTGGGTCCGGAACTTCTTGCCGCGGGGCGACGGGCCGGCCGTGGACGGGGCATTGTCGTGGAGCGGCACGAGCTGCCCTTCGCCGGAGCCGATAAGGTCGCTGCGTCCCATGCGAACGAGCGCCTCGCGGAGCACCGGCCAGTTGTCCGGGTCGTGCCAGCGCAGGAAGGCCTTGTGGAGGCGGCGGAGCTTGAGCCCCTTGGGCACCTGCACCTCCTCGGAGTCGCGGGCCACCTTCTTCAGCGGGTTTTTGCCCGAGTGGTACATGGCCGTCGCGGTCGCCATGGGCGAGGGCAGGAAGGCCTGCACCGCATCGGTCTTGAAGCCGTTCCGCTTGAGCCAGAGCGCGAGCTCGAGCATGTCTTCTTCAGTCGTGCCGGGGTGGGCCGCGATGAAGTAGGGGATCAGATACTGCTTCTTGCCGGCCTCGGCGGAGTACTTCTCAAAGAGCCGCTTGAACTCGTAGTAGGAGCCCATGCCGGGCTTCATCATCTTGCTGAGCGGGCCATCTGCTAGGTGCTCCGGCGCAATCTTGAGGTAGCCGCCCACATGGTGGGTCACGAGCTCCTTCACATAGCGCGGGTCTTTGACGGCAAGGTCGTAGCGCACGCCGGATGCGATGAGCACCTTCTTGATGCCCGGGATGGCGCGCGCCTTGCGGTAGAGTTCGATGAGCGCAGAGTGGTCGGTGACGAGGTTCTCGCAGACCTGCGGATAGACGCAGGAGGGCTTGCGGCAGGCGGCCTCGATGTCCCGCGATTTGCAGGCGATGCGGTACATGTTGGCGGTGGGTCCGCCCAGGTCGGAGACGACGCCGGTGAAGCCGGGCAGGCCGTCGCGGAGGGCGGCGACCTCGCCGAGGATGGAGGCCTCGGAGCGGTTCTGGATGATGCGGCCCTCGTGCTCGGTGATGGAGCAGAAGCTACAGCCGCCGAAGCAGCCCCGCTGGATGGTCACCGAGAAGCGGATCATCTGGTAGGCGGGGATCTTGGCGTCGCCGTAGCTCGGGTGGGGTACGCGGGCGAAGGGGCGGTCGTAGACGAAGTCCATTTCCGGCGTGGTGAGCGGGATGGGCGGCGGGTTGACCCAGAGTTCGCGGTCGCCGTGCCGCTGGATGAGCGCCTTGGCGTTGTGCGGGTTGGCTTCGCGATGGAGCACGCGTGAGGCGTGGGCGTAGAGGATGGCGTCGTCTGCGACGGCCTCGAAGGCGGGGAGCCGGATGGCGCCGCGATTGCCCGGCGCGACGATGGGTGAGAGGTCGGAGGGCACCGCCGCGACGGGCGCTGGTTCGGGTGCGGGCGCGGTCATGCCCTGCGCGGCAGCCGTGTCTGTGCCACAGCTTGGCGAGGCGGGCGCCACCTCTTGGTAGGGGTTCGGCATAGGCTCAACGGGCCCCGGCTCATCCACGGTGGTGGAGTCGGCGACGGCCCAACCTTGCAGCGGCATTTTGACCGCGAAGGCCGTGCCGCGAAGGTCGCGGATCTCGCTGATGGGCTCACCCTCGGCGAGCCGCCAGGTGACCTCGACCAGGGCCCGCTCCGCGTTGCCGTAGAGCAGGATGTCGCCCTTGGCATCGAAGAGGATGGAGCGCCGGATCTTCTCCGACCAGTAGTCGTAATGGGCGATGCGGCGCAGGCTCGACTCGATGCCACCGAGCACAATCGGCACGCCGGAGAAGGCCTCGCGGCAGCGCTGTGCATAGACGATGACGGCGCGGTCGGGCCGCTTCCCGCCTTCGCCGTCGGGCGTGTAGGCGTCGTCGTGGCGCAGCCGCTTGTCGGAGGTGTAGCGGTTGACCATGGAGTCCATGTTGCCGCCCGTGATGCCGAAGTAGAGGGCAGGCTTGCCGAGCGCACGGAAGGGCTCCGCGGAGGACCAGTCGGGCTGCGCGAGGATGCCGACGCGGAAGCCCTGCGACTCGAGGAGCCGTGCCACCAGCGCCATGCCGAAGCTGGGGTGGTCGATGTAGGCGTCGCCCGTCACCAGCACCACGTCGCAGGCCTGCCAGCCGAGCGCCTTCATCTCCGCCGCATTGGTGGGGAAGAACTTCACCGGCGCCAGCTTGCGGTAGGGCGCGCGGGCAAAGAGCGAGGGCGCAGAGATGGGGCCGCGAGGCGGCCGCCGAGCTTCGGTTGTCTGGAGTGTGAGCGTCATCGCACGGCGCCGTAGCAGAGCGGAGAGAGGAGGGCGAGTTGAGGGCGACCGCACGGCTCCGCAAGGGGAGGGCGCATGATGTGACATCGCCAGTTGAAGCGGGTATCGATGCGCGGAATCCCCCTCCGCGTGAGCCGCCATGTCTTGGACCTTCGACAACATCCCCGACCAGACTGGCCGCACCGCCATCATCACCGGCGCCAACACGGGGCTCGGCTTCGAGACGGCCCGCATGCTCGCGCAGCGCGGCGCCAACGTCGTCCTCGCCTGTCGCAATCTGGGCAAGGGCTCGGAGGCGCTGCGCCGCATCCTCGAACTCCGGCCCTCCGGCTCCGTTACGCTCGAGTCGCTCGACCTCTCCGACCTTGGCTCCGTCGCCTCCTTCGCCCAGAAGACGCTGGCGACGCAGCCCCGGATCGACCTTCTCATCAACAACGCTGGCGTGATGGTCCCGCCCCGCGGCAAGACGGCGCAGGGGTTCGAACTCCAGTTCGGCACCAACCATCTCGGCCACTTCGCGCTCACTGCGCCGCTGCTGCCCCGCCTCGCCAAACAGCCTGGCGCCCGCGTGGTCGTGGTGGCCAGCATGGCGCAGCGCTTCGGGAGTATCTCGATTGACGACCCCAACTGGGAGCACCGCCGCTACAACGGCTGGCTCGCCTACGGGCAGAGCAAGCTGGCCAACATGATGTTTGCGCTCGAGCTGCAGCGCCGGCTGGCTGCTGCGGGCTCGGGGCTCATCGCTACGGCGGCCCATCCGGGTTGGACGGCGACCGACCTGCAGCGCTCCGACCCGATGTCGAACCTCTTCAACCCGCTCCTTGCGATGCCTGTGGCAAAGGGGGCGCTGACCACGCTGCGCGCCGCAACCGAGCCCTCCGTCGTGGGCGGCAGCTACTCGGGGCCGACAGGGCTGGCGGGCATGTGGGGCGATTCCGGAGAGGTCTCCATTCCGGCCAAGGCAACCGACACAGAGATTGCCTCCAAACTCTGGGCCAAGAGCGAAGAGCTCACGGGCGTTCGCTACGACTTCGCGGCGCTTGGCGGCTGAGGGCGGTGATTACCCCTCCTCGCGGGGCGGAATTTGTTGACGCCCTGCGTCAGCTGCCGTAGTGGCCCGCCCCCTCTCTCACCGCCCATTCGTCTGATTCTAAGGTGTCGCGCCATGAAGTTCCGGATTCTCTGTACCCTCTCTCTCCTCGTCCTCGCCGCTTGCAGTGATGACGAAGAGACCAAGACCGGCACCGATACTGGCGCTGACACGACCGTCGCCGACACGGGC
>JBIIFW010000227.1:0-4654 GCA_044236985.1 Bradymonadia bacterium
CCGGTCACGACAGAACCGGCTGCGGCCGGAGCTGCTCTCGGGGCTGAAGGAGGCCTACGGGGAGCAGGCGGACTTCTTCGAGCCGGAGGACATGGTGGCTCTTCGCAGCAACGCCCGCACGGTGTTGGAGCGTGGCTACCGCTTCGTGGCGATAAACGGAGGCGACGGGACCAACCACCAGGTGCTGACGGCCTTTGGCGAGGTAAGCGAGGAGCGCCCCCTGCCGCGCATCTGCCTGCTTCGGGGCGGCACGATGAACAACGTGACGGACAGCCTGGGGATCCGTGGGACGCCGATGAGCATCCTTGGCGCACTGTGCGAGGCAGTGGCTGCAGGTTCTGAGCAGAAGGTAACCCGCCGCGCGATGCTGCGGGTGGCGGACGGGGAGGTTGAGCGGCTGGGGTTCATCTTCGGGACGGGGCTGATGGCCAACTTCCTCAAGGCCTATTACGCGGAAGGAGCGACCTCGCCGTGGACGGCGGCATGGATGGCGGCGAAGGTATGCGCATCCGTGGCGCTTCAGGGACCGCTCTTTGAGAAGCTATCCGACAAAGAACGCCATACAATTGAGGTTGATGGCGAACATTGGATAGACAAAGACTTGTTCTGCCTTATGTGCGCAACCACCGAGCAGGTAGGCCTTGGTCTCTCCCCGTTCACCAGCGCGGGGCGCCAAACGGACCGATTCTGCGCGCTGGCTCTCGAGGGGCCCTTGCTCTCCATCGTGACCGCTCTTCCCGCGATCTGGCGTGCCGCCCCGATGACGATGCGTGGCTTCGAGGAGCGACTTCCGCAGCGGCTTGATCTCCATCTGCCAAGAAAGTTTGACTACACCATCGACGGCGACCTTTATGTGGCCGAACGGATCTCCCTATCGATGGGGCCCGTTCTCGAGCTGGTTATTCCGTAGGAGCAGCACGCCATGAAGGTTCAATTCTCCGGTGCGACCGACGTCGGTCTCAAGCGTGACCACAACGAAGACAGCTTCTTCCTCATGGCAGAGCAGAACCTCTACATGGTGGCAGACGGCATGGGTGGCCATAGCTCCGGCGAGGTCGCGTCGCGGATCGCAGTGGAGACAGTGGCAAAGTTCTTTGCCGACTCGGATGCCGACGAGGAGCTCACCTGGCCCTATCGGATGGACAAGGGGATCTCCTACGAGGAGAACCGGCTCGCATCCGGCATCATGCTGGCGAACCGGCGCATCCACGAGGCCGCCACCGAGGGGAAGAAGGGGATGGGCACCACGCTCGTCGCCTGTGTGCTCGTGGATGGCGGTGTTGTGATCGGCCACGTGGGCGACTCGCGCGTCTATCGGTGGCGGCGCGGACAGCTCACGCAGGTGACGGAGGACCACTCGCTGCTCAACGACTTCATGAAGGTGAAGAAGCTGTCCGAGGAGGAGATCGCCAACTTCCCGCACAAGAACGTCATCGTCCGCGCGCTGGGGATGAAGGAGAATGTGCAGGTCGATGTGCTGACCGATGTGCCCGAAGAGGGCGACCTCTACCTGCTCTGCTCGGATGGGCTCTCGGGCATGGTCACGGATGGGGAGATTTCAGCCATCCTGTCGACCGACCAGGACGATGTAGAGGGGATCTGTTCGCGCCTCATTGCTGCGGCCAACCGGGGTGGCGGCGTGGACAACATCACCGCGGTCATCATCCGGCTCATCCCGGGCGCCTGACCTCTCCCGCGCGCCCGCGCTAGCCGGTGCGGACCAACGTGGAGCCGATGAGGATGCGACGGGTCTGCTCCTGCTCGGCTACGGCACCATAGGCCAGCACGCTCTCTGCGACATGGGCGCCTGCGGGGACCCTGCAGCCGGCGCCTACGACCGCATAGGGGCCCACAGCAGCGGTGCTGTCGAGGGTGGCGGCGGCGGAGATGAAGGCAGGGCCTGCGACGGCCACGCCCTGGCAGGGGAGCGTGCTGTCTGCGGCGATGAAATCGCCCGCCGGCGCCTTGGCCGGCAGCGGCCAACCGTCGCGACCCAGCTTGAGGAGCTGCCACGTTGCCTGCAGGAAGCGGAGCGGGGTTCCGACGTCGGCCCAGAAGCCCTCGTGGTGCAGTGCTGAGATGGTGGCGCCCTGCTCGAGCGCGATGGCGATGCCTTCGCGGATGAGGCAGGAGGGTTGGTCTGGGAGGAGGTCGATGACCCAGGGCTCGAGCAGACAGACCCCCGCGTAGGAGACGCGGCGATCCGGCAGGGTGCCGGGGCCAACGACGGTGCGGGTGCGGCCAGGTAGGGTGGTGATGCGTCCGCCATCGGCATCGACCCAGACTTCGCCCTCGCCTGGGATGGCGGGGACGGTGAGGAGGGTGGCTGCCGCGCCGGAGGCGCGATGGTGGCGCAGGAGCTCCTCGATAGGGGCGCTGAGGACCACATCGCCGTTGTGGAGCAGGATGGGGTGGTTGGGGCGTCCTAGGGCCTCAAAGAGCCGCTTTGCGCCGGCGCCGGTGCCCAGCAGCAGCGGCTCGTGGGAGAGGGTGAGCGGGATGTTGCCGTAGCGTTCTGCCCAGCTGCGGGCGGCGTCGGCCATCTGCCCAGGGAGGTGATGGGTGTTGACAGCAATGGCGCTGACACCCGCGGCGGCAAGGGCTGCGAAGGCCTGCTCTGCGAGCGGGATGTCGAGCAGCGGGATGAGCGGTTTGGGGACCACATCGGTGAGGGGGCGCAGCCGGTTTCCCAGGCCTGCGCAGAGGACCATGCCGGAGAAGGGGGTGGTCATGCCGGGTCACGCAGGGCTGGATCGACCTGGGCGAGGAGGCCTGCGAGCTCGGCGAGCTCGGGCAGCCTGGCAAGTGCGTCCTTCACGTAGCGGAGGCTGGAGGGGATGAAGGGGAGGAAGTTCGGATTTTTCTTTACCCTATCGATGAATACAAACCTTCCTGAATCCTTGAGCTTGCGCTGCACTGTTTGAAGAAAAAACCAGCGTTCAATGGTTGCGGCATCGTGGCCTTCGAGCGCGGGCAAAGCGGCGGCCTGCTGGGCGTAGTGGCGTACGAGTTCGGTGAGGAGGTCGGCGGGGATCTCGACGTAGCTGTCACGGAGCAGCGCAACGGCGTCGTAGACGACGGGGCCGGTCATGGCGTCCTGGAAGTCGAGGACGACGAGGTCATCGCCGAGCACCATGAGGTTGTGGCTCTGGAAGTCGCGGTGCATGACGGCCGTGGGGATGGCTGCGACCTTGGCGACGAGGTCGTCGAAGGCGGTGTCGAGTCGGGCGCGGAGGTCGGCATCGAGGGTGAGGCCGAGCTCCTGCTCGAGGCGCCACTCGCGGTAATGGTCGAGCTCCCAGCGTAGGAGGGCCGCGTCGAAGGAGCGGCTGCTGACGAGGTGGGGGAGCGAGGTTGCCGCCGCGGTGGCCTGCTGGAGTTGGCCGAGCGTGGCGAGGGCCGTGAGGTAGCCTGTGCGGAGGTCGCCGGTGACGCGGAGGTGGGCGTCGAAGTCGGTGTGGCCCACATCTTCGAGCCAGATGGTGCCCTCTGCGTCATCGACATCGAAGAGTGCGGGGACTCGGACGCCAAGTTCGAGGAACCAGCGCTGGAGCTCGAGGAAGGGTTCGTCGGAAGCCCGTGAGACGGTGGCTGCGCCTGCCTCGTCGGGTGCAGCGCCGGGGGGTGGGAGCAGCATCACGACCTCGGTGAGGCCGTCGAAGGAGGCCCGGGCGTAGCGCCGGAGCGAGGCGTGGGGCGGGAGCATCTCGAGGCTGCGGAGGGTGCCACGGTCGGCAGCGCGGCGGAGGGCGCTGCGTCGAGCGCGTGCGAGCCAGGATTCTTCGGAGGCGAGGGTCATGCAGAAAGCTCTGTCGGAGAGGAGTTCCGACTGCTTACGCCAACCGATCGCGGAGGCAAAAAACGGGCAGCAGGTTCAGCGGTAGATCATCCAGAGGAAGAGGCCGCTCCAGAGGGCGAAGTTGGCGACAAAGGGGAGGTCGCGGACGATCTGCTCGGTGGGACTGGCGAGCCGGTCTTCGCGGGTGGCGAGCTCGTAGAAGCGGGCCACGCCAATGATGCAGCTTGGGATCGTCCAGGGCAGTAGTCCCGTCTTGAACATCTCGGCCGTCGCCGGTGAGAAGCAGTAGCCTGCGTAGGCGGCGACGGTGCTGAGTGCGACGATGGCCATGACCCGCTTGGTGCCGGCCTCGCTGTAGCGCTTGAGGGAGTCGCGCTGCTTTGCGCCCTCCTCTCCTGCGGTGATGAGCTCATGGAGGCGTTTGCCGAGGCCGAGGTAGAGGGCGAGCAGGAAGGTGCAGCCGGCGAGCCAGACGGAGACGGGGACATCGATGGCGTAGCCGCCGGCGAGGATACGAAAGAGGAAGCCTAGGGCGATGATGCCGACGTCGACGAAGGCGGTGTGCTTGAGGCCGCGGGAGTAGGCGACGTTGAGGAGCCAGTAGAGGGCAGCGACGAGTCCGAAGCGGAGGTCGAGCGTGGCGGCGGCCGCGAGCGCGGCGAAGGCGATGAGACGGCTTGCGAGGCGGGCGACGGGTTCGGGGAGGGCCCCGGAGGGGATAGGACGGTGGCGCTTGAGAGGATGGGCGCGGTCCTTGTCGATGTCTGCGAGGTCGTTGAGGAGATAGACGGAGCCGGAGAGGAGCGAGAAGATGAGGGCGGCGGCGAGGCCGCGGGCGAGGAGTTCAGGGTCTGT
>JBIIFW010000228.1:0-4650 GCA_044236985.1 Bradymonadia bacterium
GGAACACTCACAACATCAAAGCGGCCGCTGCCGGAGCAGGGCGCTGGTAGAGGAAACCAAGAGTTAGAGTGCGTCTACAAAGTAAAACTCAAGTCGAAGATTTACGGTGCCTTTGTCTGCAGTCGCAGCCGAGAAACCAATCTTCTTGATGGCGTTCCCGACACAGGTGTCGAGGTCGCGGTTGGCCAGCGACGAGTGGCGCTTTACCGCCTCGACCGCCTTGCCCTGCTTGTTCACCGTCACCTCAAACAGCATGTCGCCAACCCGCGTGAACTGATCCCGACCCATGTTGTCCGAGTAGCACTTCTGGATGGGGGCGGCGGCCTTCTCCACAGCGGCCTTAACCTGGTCGCGGTCCGACACGGTCAACCCGTTCGCCGTCGCCGACTTCACCGTCACCCGGGCCTCGCGGCGGGCCCGGTTCGGATTGGCGGCGACGGTGGCAATCAGTTTGCCCTCGCTGTCGACCACGAAGACATTGTCTGCTCCGCCGAGGTAGAGCTCGCTCTTGCCGTCGCCGTTGAGGTCTGCGGCGACTGCCGAAAAGATGGGGCCGGGCAGGTTGATGGTGCCGACCATGGTGGCATTCCGCTCTATCACAATGGCGCCATCAGCCTGGCGAACCGTGAGGTCTCCGCCGAGCGCCTCGATGGGCTCGCTGCCGTTGACCCGGCCAGCCTGACCGGCCTCGTCCACACCCTGCTTCATCTCCGACTCAGGGGCCTCGTCCTCACGCTCTACGAACTTGGCATCCGGCTCGGCGTCGGGGTCGAAGAACATATGCTTCTTCTTGCTCGTGAAGTCGCAGGCGACCTCCATCTTGCGGTCCGAATCAAAGTCGTCGGCGTAGCAGTTACCGAACGAGTAGCCCGACCCGGCCCACTCGAAGACCTTGGTGCCGTCGAAGCTCCAGACCTGCATCTTGTTGCCCTGACGGCAGAACATCTCCACCGTCGCATTGCTGTCGGTGAAGTCGCCCACGAAGAACTGATCGCAGCCTCCGGTGATGCCCCACATCGGGTCGGCGTTGTCGTCCACGACGAAGGAGGGGGAGCCGGCGCCCACAAACTCGTCCCGCTTGTCGCCGTCGATGTCGTCAATCCAGAACCAGGACTGAGCGCTGCCGGCCCGCGCGCGCCGGTCGTGATGGAAGGCGCGGAAGACCTTGTTGTCTGCACCGATGAAGACAATGCCGCGGTCAGATGCCGCAACCACCAGCGGGCGGTCGGCGGTCCCGACCTGCGCAAGATGAAAGATGTGACCGGTCGATGCAGCCGCGGGAGCCGCCAGGAGCGACGCCGAGGCGCCACAGACCATGGCGAACAGTCCTGCAATTCCAATGTTTCGTGCCATCTCGAACTCCCGAACAGAAGAAGAGGCTCGCGCCTCCAAAGGTCGCGACTCTTTACGAACCGACACCGCGCGGTGTCAACGAATCCGCTCGACGCAGACGCTCCACGAGCACCAATGTTCGTTGCGGCCAGATGCGCCTCTCTGTTAGCAAACCGCCATCCAACTCTGCTCCTGCCCCATCGGACCTTATGGCCGTCGCAGCACTCGTCGACGAACTCCGCGCCAGCCTCTCGGCCGAGGCCACCGTGACCGCCTCGGCGACCGCAAAGTTGCTCTATGCGCGTGACGCCTGGCCGCGGCTCTCGTTGCAGGCAAGGGCGGGGCAGCGGGCGATCTCTCCACCCGACCTCGTCGTGCATGCCGGAACGGTCGCAGATGTGGTCGAGGTCGTCCGCGCAGCCGGTCGCCATAGCCTGCCAGTGGTCCCCTTCGGCGCCGGCTCCGGCGTCTGTGGCGCAGCCGTCCCCATCAAGGGTGGCATTTCGCTCGATACCAAGCGGCTCCTCGACCTCGACCTTTCGCGCGCTGCAGAGGGACTCATCTGCGTCGGCGCCGGCTGGATCGGGCAGCGGCTCGAGCATGAACTCCAGCGCCACGGCCTCACGCTCGGCCACTTCCCCTCCTCCATCGGCTGCAGCACCGTCGGCGGCTATCTCGCCACCCGCTCTGCTGGCCAGTACTCCACCCGCTTCGGCAAAATCGAAGACATGGTGGTCAGCCTCCGCTTTGTTGATGGCGAGGGGCAGCTGCGCCACACCACCGAAGGCCCGCTCGACACCACCCAGCTCCTCGTCGGCTCCGAAGGGATGCTCGGCGTCATTGTCGACGCCTGGCTTCGCGTGGAGCCAGCCGCCACCTCCGGCCGCCTCTTCCGCGGATACTGGTGCGCCTCGGTTTCGGAGGGGCTCGAAGCCATGCGACGCGCCCTTCAGGCCGGCCACCAGCCCGCCGTCTTCCGCCTCTACGACCCCTTCGATAGCTTCATCTCCGGCGCCCGCAAGGCAGAGCAGGGCGAACTGCTGCTCCCGACCGACCTCCAGCACTGGCCGCGACAGAAGCCGCCATCGTGGCTCCCCGCAGGGCTGTCGACTGCCGAGCTCAAGCCCCGCCTCATCGAGGCTGCCAACGAACTGCTCGCACGCCGGCCTAGCGCCACGCACTGGCTCAACCATCTCGCAGGCAAGGCCGCCTCGGGCTGTCTGCTGATTGCCGGCGTGGAGGAGGCCTCCGACGCAGATGCCGCCCTCCTCGGCCAGGCGCTCTTCGATGATCTCGGCGCCTCCCTCGAAGACCTCGGCCCTGCGCCGGGGCAGTACTGGTTCGCGCATCGCCACGACGTCTCCTTCAAGATGGCCCCCATCCTGGCCTCCGGCATGTTCGTCGATACGATGGAGGTCAGCGCACCCTGGCACCGGGTCGCCGCCCTCTACGACGCGGTCCACGAGGCTGTGGAGAACGAAGCCTTCGTCATGGCCCACTTCTCGCACGCCTACACCTCGGGCTGCTCCATCTACTTCACCTTTGCGGGCTTCGGCGCCGACGAGAGCGACTGCCTCGCCCGCTACGACCGGGTCTGGACGGCGGGGCTCTCTGCCGTCGCAGCCTTCGGTGCCGCAACGACCCACCACCACGGTGTGGGACTGCTGAAGGCACCTTGGCTTGGCCACGACCAGCCCGGCGGAGGGCCGCCCTTCGCTGCAGCCCGTCGCGAACTCGACCCGGCCGGCCTCCTCAACCCCGGCAAGCTCTGGGAGGTGGCGCCATGAGCGACCGTTGGCAGCCGGCTTCAACCCCACTTCCCGCACATCGCGCCTGGCCTGTCGCAGCAGGCCGCCCCGCCATCTTTATGCCGGCCTCCCTCGAAGCGCTCGCGGTCGAACTTCAGCGTGCCCCCGAATCGACCCTGCTGCCGCTCGGCGGCGGCACCGACGGGCTCGCAACCACGCAGCCCGACGCCCTCTATCTCCTCGACGGCCTCCTCGAACCGGCCTCGGTGGACGAGACCTCCGCGACCCTCGACCTTCCGGCCTCCATGACCTGGGGAGCCGCGCAGGCGCTCGCCGTCGCCTACGGGCTCACCCTCACCGACATCCCTGACGCCTTTGCAGACGCCACCATCGGCGGCACGCTGGCGCGCCAGCCCTGGCAGCCAACCCTCCACCACAGCGCCACCGCCCGCGCCCGCTGCATCGGCCTCTCCGCCATGCTCAACACGGGTGAACGCTACCGTTACAAGACCGCCTCCCGCACCGCGAGCGGCCCCGACCTCCGAACCCACTTCCTCGGCCGCGCCGGCGCTACAGGCCCCATCCTGCGCGCCACCTTCGAGGCCAGCCGCGAAGCCCGTCTGCCGCACGACCTCTCCCTCCCGCTCACCGCCGCCTCGCTCCAGGCTGTCGTGACGCTGCAACGCCGGTTCGGTCGCGCGCTCCGCCTCCTGCCTACGCCCGCGGCTGCCACGCTCCGCCTCCGCCTTCGAGGTGACCGACCCGAGACGCCGCTGCTCTTGGATGCGCTCGCTGCGCTTGGCGCGGAACCCACCGCGTCGCTCACCAACGAACGCCCCGCAGCGGACCGCTGGCTCACGCTCCCCTTCGCCGAGGCCTCCGCCCTCATCGAGGCCAGCGCCGACCTCTTTTGCCTCGCGCTTGGTCCGACCCAACTGACGGTCGGGCTGCGCAAGCCGCACCCGCCGCTCCCCTTCTTCAACCACGAGCTCATCCGCGAAGGGCTGCTCGGCGCGGGCTTCGCCCACCATTCCGAGGTCTCGCCGTGACCATCGCACCCGCGCACCAACAGACCATCCGCGGCTGCTCACTCTGCCCGCGCCTCTGCCACCATGTCTGCCCGGCAGCGCACGGTGCCGGCTCCGAAGAGGGCACCGCCTGGGGTCTCATGACCATCGTCGCAGCCATCGACGAGGGGGCAATTCCGGCCTCGCAGGAGACCGCCGAGGCCCTCTATCGCTGCACCGACTGCGGCCGCTGCACCGCCTTCTGCAAGCATGGCAACGAGGTTGGCGCGGTGCTGGTCGCCGCCCGCGCCGAGGCCGTCTCGAGCGGCCACGCCCCCGAGGCGGTTGCGGCGCTCGAGCTCGAGTTGGAGGGCTTTCTGTCGGACGAGGAGCAGGCCCGCGCAGACCACCTCCGCACCCGGCATGGCGCCGACGGCGCGACAGCCCTCCTCGCCGGCCCGCACTGGCTCGAGAGCGACGAATCGGCGGAGCGGCTCGGCCAGCTCATGCTGCTGCTCGAGGCGGTCGACGGCGCTGCCGTTGGGCTCCTCTTCGAGGGTACA
>JBIIFW010000229.1:0-4641 GCA_044236985.1 Bradymonadia bacterium
CTGCTCGGAGCAGCAGGTGATGGTGCCGCTGGTGCCGGGGCAGGTGCTCCGGTGGCGCAAGGCGCTGGTCTGCGCCGAGAGCGTGGCCGCGCAACCGGCCTGTGCGGGGTTCAGGCTTCCGACGCGGGGAGAGTGGCAGTACCTGGCTCGAGCGGGCGGCGCCCACGACCAATGGGCCTGCGCGGGGGCCGGGTGCGAAGGGCGTGGCGCGGCGGCGGTGGAGGCCTGGTCGATGGAGCAGCAGGAGACGACCGGCGGCCTCTGGCTGCCCTACCCTGCAGGCTGGTTCTGGGAGCCGAACGGGTTCGGGCTCCGGGGCTTCTCGGACAACGCGTCGGAGTGGGTGGAGGCCGAGGCGGTGCGGGCCTTGGGTGAGCGGTGTGGCGACTCCTACATGCCGCGCGGCGCGAGCGGCTCGCTCGCCTGCGATCGGCTGCCCGTGAGCGGCTTCTCGGCGACGACCGGGCTCCGGCTGGTGCGGCGGGCGGAGTAGCTCGGGGCTAGCGCTTGATGCAGCGGCCGTCGCTGCATCGGAAGAGTGCCCCGCACTGGAAGTCGTAGCTGCAGTCTGGCGTGTAGCTTGTGCCATACTTTGGCGGTGGCGGCGGAGCATAGCTCTGGCCGCCCGTGGCGTTGACCCGCTGCGCACAGAAGCCGCGGTAGTCGCCTACCCCCTTCACACAGGCCTTCCCGTAGCCGCACTCGAAGTCCATGGTGCAGCCTTTGGTGTCGCTCTGGGGCCCCGGCATGCACTGCTTGAAGACCTCGCCCGGCTGCTTGATGCAGACCTCGCCAGGGCCGCAGAAGCGGCTGCTCTGACAGTCGACGGTGGCAAACCGGGGCGGCTCGCTCTGGCCCGCCGCAGTCGCGGTCGCAGGGGTGTAGGTGTAGGGCGGGAAGCAGGCCAACTGCAGGAGCAGCGCCGTCATCGCCGCTACGATGTGGGCGAGGCGGGACGACAATCTTGGGGCCGAGGTTTGCATCGTGCTAGAGCCGCTTTCGAGGGCTGCGCGGTGCAGCCCGGTTCCCCCACCGGAAGGAGCGGTAGATGGCGACAACCTCTGCCCCAATTCAGCACCTGATGCAACTGCGACGCCTGCTGGGGATGGCGGCACTGTTGGTGCTGTTTTCGGCCTGCAGCGGAGCGAAACCATCCGGCACGCCCGACGCCGCGCCGCGCGAAGCTGCGTCGATGGCCGGCAGCGGAGCTGCCCCTATCGCGCTTCCACCGCTTGCCCTTGAGGCGCGCCCCGAGGGCCGAATCATCGACGCGCATGCCCACCTGGGCGACGCCTCGCTCGCACCCGTGATCCTGAGCGTGATGGAGGAGAACGGCATCGACTATCTCTTCAACCTCTCGGGCGGCTCGCCGCGACGCGGCATGGCCAACGCGCTGGCGCTCGAGAAGGCGACCGGCGGTCGCGTGCTCCACTTCATGGTGCCCTTCTACGAGGGGATTGACGAGCCTGCCATCGGCGAGACGCTCGCCGCGGAGCTCCGCATCACGGTGACGAAGTTCGGCTACGCAGGTCTCAAGATCCCCAAGTCGCTCGGCCTCTACCTGCGCGACGACAACAACAAGCTGGTGGCGGTCGATGACGCCCGCCTCTTCCCGCTCTGGCGCGAGGCCGGCGCGCTCGGGGTTCCGATCTTCATCCACGTCGCCGACCCAGCGGCCTTCTGGAAGCCCTCCACGCCCGACAACGAGCGGTTCGAAGAGCTCTCCGCCCATCCCCGCTGGTCCTTCGCAGACAGCTCGGTCTATCCGGCACGCGAGGAGCTGCTCCGGGGCTTCGAGGCGCTCGTGAAGCAGTTCCCCGCGACCACCTGGGTGGGCGTGCACGCCTGCCACAACGCAGAGGACCTCGCCTACATCGATCGGATGCTATCGACCTACCCCAACCTCTCGATGGACATCGGCGCGCGGGTTCCCGAGTTGGGCCGACACCCCGCCGAAGAGGTGCGAGCACTCTTTGAGCGATTCTCCGACCGCATCCTCTTTGCGACCGACATCGGCATCATGAGAGACCGCGCCGGCGCCACTGCCTTTACGCTCGGCTCGTCCGGCCTCGAGCCCGATAGGCGGGAGGCGGTGAAGCCCTTCTACGATGCCCATCACCGCTACCTCGAGACGGGCGACCGAGCCATTGCCCATCCCACGCCGATTCAGGGGCGCTGGACGATAGATGCCATCGCGCTCGATGCCGCAACGCTCGACAAGCTCTACTACCTCAACGCCTATCGGCTTGTGGTGGGGCCGACGCTGCAGCGGCGGGCGAAGATTGCGGCTGGGTTCGCGCCCTAGGCGAGCCGGGCGTACCCGCGCGGGCGGGGGAGTTCGGAGAGTTCGAGGCGCTCCACATGGGCTAGCGCCGCGATGACGCTTGCCTCGTCCCATGCGTCGCCCACAAACTGCAGGCCTACGGGCAGGCCGTCGAGCATGCCGACCGGAGCCGACCCTGCGGGCAACCCGGTGAGGTTGCCGAGCCAGGAGAAGCGGCAGAGCGCGGCGGTCTCCTCGGGGTCGAGGATGTGGCGGCGGTCAGCGCTGGCGGGATAGCTCGGCGCGAGCAGATCGGTGGTCGGCAGGCAGAGCAGGTCGACGCCGGCGAGCGCGCGCGCCGTGGTGCGGCGCAGGGTGGCGCGGGTGCGGGCGCCGTAGAAGTATTCCCGCGCTGAGAGCGTATCGAAGGAGGCGAGGACCAGCTTGATGTCGTCGCCGGTCAGGTGGGGAATCGCCGCGAGGTGGTCGAAGAGGCCACCCATGCTCTCGGCGCCGATGGCCAGCGAGCCCATGGCCTCGGTCTGGTCACCGAGCTCGATGTCGAGGTCGACGATGATGGCGCCTTCGCGGACGAGCGCCTCGACGGCGGTGCGGCAGACGGCTGCGATGCGGGGGTTGGCCCGCTTCCAGGCCCAAGACCAGAGCCCGATGCGACAGCCTCGGATGCCGCGACCGAGCGCCCGGTTCCAGCTCGCGCGGAGGCCGGGGTCGATGGGCGCAAGGCGCGACATGGTGTCGCCGGGATCGGTCGCCTCAAAGGGGGTGAGGAAGTCGACGAGCGAGGCGGTCGTCTGACCGATGGGCCCGAGCGTGGCGACTGACGATCCGGAGCCCCAGATGTCGCCGGTGCGGCCGATGCGGGCGAAGGTGGGCTTGAGCCCGAAGAGACCGTTGAGGGCGGAGGGGATGCGGATGGAGCCGCCGCCGTCGGAGGCGAGCGCTACCGGCGCGAGGCCGAGCGCGACGGCCACGGCGCTGCCCGTGGAGCTGCCACCCGCGCCGAGGTTCTCGTGGTAGAGGTTGCGGGGCATGAGGAAGTGAGGGTTGATGCCGGTCGGCGCCATGCCCCATTCTGTGCAGTGTGTGGTGGCGTAGAGCAGCGCGCCCTGGGCGCGGAGCGAGGCGGCCGCGAAGCCGTCTTCCTCCGAGATGGCGGAGAGGTAGGAGGTGCCGCCGCGGAGGGCGACGCCGCGGAGCGGCTGGTGGTCTTTGATGGGGATGGGCTGGCCGTCGAGCGGTCCGAGCGGACTGCCCGCCTGCCAGCGTGCAGTGGAGGCCGCGGCGGCCTCGTGGTCGAAGGCCAGGGTGACGAGCGGCGAGTGGAGGGCGCGGCCAAAGTCCCCGGCACCGAGACGCACTTCGAGGCGCCCAAGGAGCGCGGTTGGTGTGGTCTCTCCCGACGCGAACGTGGCTGCGATTTCGCGGGTTCCCTGGCGACTGCGCGGTGCAGGAACACCGCAGTCGCCGTTGCCCCAGCTTCGGGGCGGCGCACCGGCCACCACCTGTGGCAGGTTATCGAGCGGCATGCGGGCGACGGTCGGGAGCGACATGAGGCGGTCGAGGCCGAAGACGCCCTCCACCTGCTTGCGGAGGAGGAAGCGACCGGGCTCTGTGCCGGCGAGGTTGGCTGCGAGCCGCAGCGCTGCACCTTCGAGTCGTATGCCCTTCATCGGTGCCTCAGCTTCGGTTCTTGTTCTTGGCGGTTGGATCGATGGCAGGGTTGGCAGCGGTGCGAGCGCCGGTCGCTGCCGGCGAGGCCGGCGGCGCCTCGAAGAGGTCGATGAACTGGCGGCTGCTGCGGGCGTGGCGGGCGGCCTCTTCGATGTCGACCTCGCCGGTCCGCACGAGGTCGAAGAGGGCCCGGTCCATGGTCTGCATGCCTTCTCCGCGCGAGGCCTCCATCAGAGACAGCGCCTGGTGCATCTTGTCGTCGCGGATGACGGCGCGGATGGCGTTGGTGGCCACCATGGTCTCAAAGGCGGCAACGCGGCCCTTGCCGTCGGCGCGGGGGATAAGCCGCTGGCTCACAACGCCGAGCAGCGAGGCGGCGAGCTGGGAGCGCACCTGGGGCTGCTGGTGGGCGGGGAAGACATCGATGATCCGGTTGATGGACTGGATGGCGTCGTTGGTGTGCAGCGTGGCCAAGACGAGGTGGCCCGTTTCGGCGGCGGTGAGCGCAGAGGAGATGGTCTCGAGGTCGCGCATCTCGCCGACGAGGATGACATCGGGATCCTGTCGGAGCACATGCTTGAGTGCCGCGGAGAAGGAGTCGGTGTCGGCGCCGACCTCGCGCTGGTCGATGGTCGCCATACGGCTGGCGAATACATACTCGATGGGGTCTTCGACGGTGACGATAC
>JBIIFW010000231.1:0-4619 GCA_044236985.1 Bradymonadia bacterium
CAGACCTTGGGTAGGTTTCGGGTGACGCGGGGGACCTCGACGAGCGCAGCGGGGTCGACCTCGATGAGGGCCTCGACGCGGAGGAACTTGAAGAAGCGCCGGAGGCTTACGATGTTCCGTGCGAGCGTTCGCGACGTGAGTCCCTGGTCGAGACGAGCCAGCAGGTAGGCGTTGAGGTCGCGGGTACCAACAGAGGCGGCGGTGGTGAGGCGCTGCTCCACAGCCCAGGCGGTGAAGGCTGCGAGGTCGGCGCCGTAGGCCGCGAGCGTATTCTTTGCCAGGCCGCGCTCGATGCTGAGGTGCTCGAGGTAGCGCTGGATGGCCTCATCCAGGCTGAGAGTGGGATCCATCGGTCAGTTCCATGCGCGCTTTGAGGACGGCTGCGAGGTCGTCTGCGGCAACGGTACACCCGGTGTTGGGGCGAACATAGAAAGTGTCGACGGCGCGCTCGCCTTCGCTCGAGATGATGGAGCGGTCGATCTCAAAGCCAAGCTCCCAGAGGGCGAGCGAGAGGTCTGCGAGGAGGCCGATGCGGTCGCGACACTTGACCTCGACGATAACGAGGTCGGTAACGTTGGGTTCGTGGGCCCGCTTGACGTTGAGCGGGATAGGCTGCCTGTGGCGGGGCTGCGCCTTGGACTCGCTCTGCCACTTCTGGCGGAGCGTGGCGGTGTTGGTCGCGCCGGAGAGCACGTCCTCCATGGTTGCGAGAAGCCGCTTGCTGCGGCGGTCGCTGAGCGCCTTGCCGCCCGGGTCTGTCCAGTCGAGGTCGAACCGGTCGACGACCCAGCCGCTCTTGGTGGTGAAGATGCGGGCGCGCAGGATGTTGACCCGGTCGGCGGCGATGCCGGCGGTGAGGTCGAAGAGGAGGCGCGGCCTGTCTTTGGTGCAGACCCAGAGGACAGCGGAGCCGGCGGCGCCATCGGCATCGAGGCGGAGGCCTCGTAGCGTGGGTGCTTCGGCAGCCTCGGCGAGCATGGCGACTGCGGTACCGAGCTCGTCGTCGTTGAAGGCGGCCCAGTGGGCGTCCGAGAGCTCGGTCGTGAGCCAGCGGAGCGTGTCGTCGGAGAGGGAGCCGTCGCGGAGCGCAGCCTGCATGGGCGGGCGATCGGCGAGGTGTGGCGCGGGTGCCGGCGTGCCGTGGAGGTAGTGGCGGGTGGCCTCATAGAGCCCTCGCAGGAGCTCAATCTTCCAAGAGAGTGTCCCCTGCGGACTGACCGAGGTGGCATCGGCCCAGGTCAGGACGGCGAGGGCGTGGAGCTCACCGGGCGGCCGAATGAAGCCTGCGAAGGTCTCGATGGTGCGTGGGTCGCTCAGGTCGCGGCGCTGGCTGACGCGTGCCAGGCGGAGATGTTCGAGGACGAGCCAGCGTGCGAGCTCGATGGCCTCGGGCGATAGCTCCATGCGGCGCGCGATTTCGGCCGTCATGCCGGCGCCGATGAGGCTGTGGTCGCCGTCGAGCGCCTTGCCCACATCGTGGAAGAGCGTGGCGAGCCGGACTGCTTCGCGGAGCCAGGGCTCGCGCGTGCCGAGGTGGGCCCAGGCCTCCGTGACGAATCGGGGAGCGGCGGGGGGCTCCTTTTCGAGTCCGGCGATACGAAGGAAGGACTCGAGGAGGTGGCGGTCGGTGGTGTAGACGTGGTGGACATCGCGGCTGGTGTGGCCGACGAGGTGGGCCCACTCGGGGACGAGCGTCCGGAGCAGGTCGAGTTCGAGCAGTAGCCGCAGGAAGCGGCCGTCTGGGGTGGGTGTGAGGATGGCCTCACGGAGCATCGCGATCGCCGCGGGGTGGACTGCAGCGGCTGGTTCGAGTTTGGCCGCCAGCTCACGGATGAGCGTGCGCGTTGCAGGGTGGAGCGGCCGCTCCTGGTGGACGGTGGCCTGCAGGAGCCGTCGCACATCGGCGAGCGAAGAGGGGGGAAGGGCGGGGTCGTAGGCGATCCGCTCGCCGATGCGGAGGATACCCGGCGCGATGCGCTCGGGCGTGGCCTGCTCGGCTGCGATCGTCCACTCTTCGAGCCAGCGTTCGGCGAGTTCGGCGAGGGTCGATGCAAACTTGTAGAGGGAGCGCATGAGCTCGGAGACGGCGTCTGCGTCGGTGCCCGTGCCGAAGCCCATGCCGCGGGCGACGTCGGGCTGTCGCTCGAAGGCGAGCCGGTCGTTCCGCCAGCGCGAGAGCGCGTGGAGCACCAGCCGGACGCGTGCCACGAAGGCGAAGGCCTGTTCGAAGGCCTCTGCATCGGTCGCGCCGATGCGGCCGTCGCGTGCGAGCGCACGGAGGTCGCAGGTGCCGAAGCGGACCTGCGCGGCCCATCTGACGGCGTGACCGTCGCGGAGTCCGCCGCGGCCCATCTTGAGCTGCGGCTCCAGCATGAAGGCCGAACCACCGAACTGCTCGTGGCGGGCGTGGAGCCCCTCTTCGATGAGGGTGCAGATGCCGTCGGCGCCGCCCGTGAAGCTGTTGCGGATGGTGGCGAGGGCGGTGAGGCTGGGCTCAGGCATGACCTGATCGGTGCCGGCAACGAGGCGGCTGTCGAGCGAGGCGGTGGCGACGGTGACGTCGCTGCCGATGAGCGTCAGGTGCTCGGAGACCGAACGGACGCGGGCAGAGAGTCGGAGGCCTGCGTCCTGGAGCTGCAGCAGCATGCGCTGGATCCGCTCGCCGAATCCGGGAGCAGACCGTTCGAGGCGCGCAAGCGGCTCTGGGGGGAGGTCGTCGCCAAGCGGGTCGCGGTAGAGGATAACGATGTCGATGTCGGCGTGCGGGAAGATCTCACGCCGCCCGTAACCGCCCACCGCGATGAGCTGAAAGTGGGCGAGCCCCTCGGGGCCCAGCACCTCAGAGGCAGCACGGGATATCCGCTCGTCGAGCAGCTCGGTGAGCGCCCCGCAGACCTCCGCGGCATCGCTGCCGGAGCGGACCCTGCCCAAGATCTCATCAGCGGGGAGAATTTGCTCAGCCATGCAGCCATCAACCGTTGGAGTTGAGGATTCGCCTCTAACACAGTTGCGCAATGCTTGTCTCGCCCGTTAGCAAGGCGGGTCACCCCCCCCGTAACCGAGCCGAACAATGCAGCCATTCCAGCCGCCCTTTGACACCGAACCGCTGGCTGGGATCGGCGGCCAAATCAGCGCCCGCTCCGAAGATTTCGTCGTTGACGAGGTGCAGTTGTACGATTGGTCGGGCGAGGGCGACCACCTGATGGTGCGTTTTCGCAAGACGGGGATGAACACGCAGTTCGCTGTGAAGGCCATCGCCCGTGCGGCAGGCGTCGACGCACGCGACATCGGGGTGGCCGGGCAGAAAGACCGCTGGGCTGTGACCTCGCAGTGGGTGAGCATCCCGAAACGGAGCGCGCCGGTGGAGGAGTGGTCGCTGCCGGAGGGCCTTGAGGTGCTCGAGACTGCCCTTCATAACAACAAGCTTCGGACGGGCCACCTGAGCGCAAACCGCTTCCGGATCGTGCTCATCGGGGTGGAAGACAGCGAGGAGAACCGGTCGCGCGAGGCTGCGATCACGGCGTTGATCCGGTCGCGCGGGATCGCGAACTACTTCGGGCCGCAGCGCTTCGGGCGTGGCGGCAATAACCTGGATCAGGCGCTGGCCTGGGTGCGCGCAGACCGTCGCGACCGGGGCCGCGTGGACCGTTTCGTGGCGCGGATGCTGCCGAGCGTGGTGCAGTCGGAGCACTTCAACCGCTTCCTCGCGCGGCGGCTTGATGCTGGACGCGACAGGCTGCTCACGGGTGAGGTGGTGCGGCTCGATGGAACGAACCGGCTGTTTGCGGTCGAGGATGCCGCAGCGGAGCAGGAGCGGTTGGCGACGCACGACATCTGGCTCACGGGCCCGATGTGGGGGGCGAAGATGCGGCGTGCGGCTGCGGAGGCAGCCGAGATGGAGCTGGCCGCCGCTGCCGAGATCGGGCTCGACGAGGCTGGTTTGACGCAGCTCGGAGCAGAAGTGGACGGCACGCGGCGTGACCTCGTCACGCCAATGGCCGACCTCGAGGTTTCGTGGATGAGTGCGGATGATTCTGGACGGGGAGCGCCAATCGTCGTACTCCAGTTCTCGCTTCCTTCGGGCGGCTACGCGACCCAAGTGGCGCGGGAGTATTGCAGACGGTCGTGGGAAGCCCTTCGACCGGTAGAGCGGAGCGATGAGCCTGATGACGCTGGTGACTTGGCATAGGTCTGAACTGACCGAAGAATTTGGGAAGCTCCGCCGCGACCTCTCGCCCTCGCTCCTGAACAGTCTTGTGCTCGCCGGGCTTGTTCCTGCGGAGGAGACCCAGGGTGTGGCGTCGCGCTTCAGTGCGCTTGCCATCGTGCCGATTCTTCAGGCGCAGGCCTCATCTCAGCCCTTTGAAGACGAGCTGCTTCCGCGCGAGGCCCGCCCCTTCCTTGAACTGCATCGGGGCGTGCGGGCCGCGGCAACGCTCTGTATCCAGCGGGTCGAACAGACGCTCGTTCGCTGCGCTTCGCTCGGCACGCTGGCTCCGATGCTGAGGCAGTGGGACGCAGCGACGCTTGAGTCGCTCCGCGGCGACGCGCGGCTCGAGTGGCGCCTTACGCAGCTCCTCGACTGGCTCCGCACGGAGGCGGACTCGGCGCTTCCGATG
>JBIIFW010000232.1:0-4616 GCA_044236985.1 Bradymonadia bacterium
GACAATCTCGATGTGGGTGCCGTCGGGGGTGAGGCCGCCGGAGCTGATCGCCACGCCGCGCGAGATGTCTTTGCCGGGCACCATGACGCCCTGAATCGACTCCGAGTTGGTCCGCACATAGGTGCCAAGCGTGTCGGAGACCTTGGCGAGCGAGCCGCGGTCTTTGCACTCGGAGAGCAGCTTGACGGTGCCGAGCACGCCGGCCGCGAAGACCACCTGCTTGGCGCGGAGCGTCTTGCGGCCGAAGCCAAGCCAGCCGGTCGGCGTGGTCACCACCTCGTAACCGGCCGAGCCGTCACGCTGGCCGGAGGCGTCCGGTAGCGGCCGGACATCGCACACCTTGGTGTCGGGGATAACCTCCGCACCGAGCTTCTCGGCCAGGTAGAGATAGTTCTTGTCGAGCGAGTTCTTGGCGCCGACGTTGCAGCCGATCATGCAGGCGCCGCAGAAGGTGCAGCCCGTGCGGGCGGGACCCTCACCGCCGAAGTAGGGGTCTGCGATCTCCTTGCCCGGCGCGCCGAAGAAGATGCCGACGGTGTGCTTCTTGAAGCTGTCGCCCGTGCCGAGGTCGTCCAGGACCTCTTTGAGCGCCTTGTCGGACTCGAAGATAGCCGGCGGCTCGTTGGAGCCGAGCATGCGGCGGGCCTCCGCGTAGTAGGGGGCGAGTTCGGCGCGCCAGTCGGGGCCGAGCTCCTTCCAGCGGGGGTCGTTGAAGAAGCCGTCGAAGGGCTCGAGGTGGGTGTTTGCGTAGACGAGCGAGCCGCCACCGACGCCGGCACCGTGGAAGATGACGACATCTTTGAAGGTGGTGATGGAGAGGATGCCGTGCATGCCGAAGAGGGGCGCCCAG
Organism: Bradymonadia bacterium; assembly: GCA_044236985.1. GTDB lineage: Bacteria > Myxococcota_A > Bradymonadia > REDH01 > REDH01 > CAIWGR01. The sequence goes on from JBIIFW010000232.1 coordinate 851, forward strand.
ATCGACTTCCAGAGGTTCCAGTTGCTCTTGGCATACTCGCCCGTCACGAAGCGCCGGCCCTGCTCGATGACGGCGACCTTGTAGCCCTTGCTCGCCAGCCGATAGGCCGAGACACTGCCGCCAAAGCCCGAGCCGATGATGATGTAGTCGTAGTCGGTGTCGGACATGGTCTCTCCCTGGCGCCGGGGGCGGAGCTCGAAGCAGCCGAGCTAGGCATTGCGACCCTACTTGTGAACCGAAGGCTGACAACATTCCTTGCGCTCCGAAGCGGTGACGCGCCGCGCTATCAGTTGGGCGCTCCGAGACGCTTGTCGCGGTCCGTGCAAGTTGGCGCGTCTTGAAAAAACGGGCTAAAGGCGGCTGTCGCCTTTGTGACGCTCTCCTGACGAGGTCTTCCTATGCCGCGCTCCTACCTTCGCTCCCTGCTCTGTCTTCTCGCTGGATTGAGCCTCTCTCTCGCCGCCTGCGGCGACGACGAAAAGACCAGCGCGGTGGCCGACACCGGCACGGCCGACGGCTCCGGCGGCGGTTCGGGCCTTGCCGACACGACCGAGACCGACGGCTCCGGCTCCGGCGAAGACACCACCGGCGACACCTACCCGACCGTCTCCTGCACGGCCGACCGCGACTGCCCCGAGTTCGGGCTCTGCGTCGATAGCCTCTGCCAGGCCGCACCTACCTGCCGCGCACTCGACGATTGGCCAAAGTGCCAACGCCTCCTCAACGCCATCAAGCCCGACCTCGGCCGGTTCGCCGCCTGCATCGACCGCGTCTGCCGCGTCCGTTGCACGCTCGACTCGGAGTGCATCGAGGGCGAGACCTGCACCGACTTCGGCGAGTGCCGTCCCTTCACCAGCGAGGTCACCGGCGAGGCTCCGGGCGGTGATGTGCCCGGTACCTTCCGCGCCGGCTTTGGCAACACGCTCATGAACTTCCCCATCGGTACGGAGATGGGAGGCTTCGGCGAGCGCGCCGCCTTCGAAGACGGCCGCTATGCCACAACCCTCCGCGCCTCTGTGGGCGAGACGCAGGGCCTCTTCGCCAGGACCATGGTAATCGACAACGGCAGCCGGCAGCTCATGTTCATCCGGCTCCCCGTTATCTTCATCGACTCCGCCTTCCACGAGGCAATCGCACGCCACCTGCAGGAGCGGACCGGCAAGGACTGGCGCGACAGCCTCGTCATCTCGACCACCCACACCCACTCCGGCCCCTGCCGCCACTGGCACATGCCCAGCGACAATGCGGCCCCCATCGGCGCCTTCGGCATCGGCAACTTCCACCAGCAGTTCTTCGACTGGCTCATCGACTCCACCATCGAGTCGGCCGACGCCGCCCTCGATGACCTCCGCCCTGCCAAGTTTGGCGCGAAGATTGTCGAGGCCTTTGACACCGATGATCAGGTAGGGCGCGACCGATGGAGGCAGACCCCCCACTTCGACGACAACCGGGTGCTCCTCTTCAAGGTGGCCGAACTCGACGGCCGCACCCGCGGCGTGCTCTTCTCCTTTGCTGCCCACGGCACACTCAACGGCTCCGACTACGTGACCGGCGACGCCCTCGGCGGCGCGGAAGAAGAGCTCAGCTATGTGTTGAGCGCCGATGCCGGCTCCAACGTCCAGACGCTCTTCTTCAATCAGAACTCCGGCTCGATGAGCCCCGCTGGCGACTACGGCGGCCACTCCTTCCCCGCCTCCGCAGAGCGGCTCGGTCAGGCCTTCGCAGCGAAGGTCAAGGGAGAGCTCGACGCGCTCGAGACCAAGACCGATGTGGAGCTCGACGGCCTCACCTACCGTTTCCCCGTCACCTACGACCTGCTCGGCTACGAGCGCGATGAGTTCTCCGCCACACCGCCCCGCCCCTTCGGCGGTGAGTACCACTACGGCGGCCTCTCCTGCGTCGACGGGCAGCGCCCGACCAACGACGAGGACCCCGCCACCTTCCAGCGCACAGACCACCTGGTCTGCTCCGCCGCGCTCCACTTCCTCATCTTCAACCGGCCGCCGACCATGCTGCTGCGCTCGCAGATCACGGCGCTCAAGGTCGACGGTCTCACGCTCGTCACCATGCCCGGTGAGCTTGCAGAAGAGCTTTCCTGGGATGTGCTCCAGAAGGCGAGAAACGACCTCGGTATCGACCCGCTCACCGCATGGACCTTCGGCTACGCCCAGGACCACTTCTTCTATCTGCTCCCCACCAACCTCCGTGGCGACAAGCCCCCCTTCCCGGGCTTTGTGGACGACTACGCACCGGATGACTTCCCCGACTACACCTTCTCCTTCCTGCAGGGTGGCTACGAGAGCACCGTGAGCCCCTGGGGCCCCAAGCTGGGCGACTACATGCGCAACCGGGCCGTGGATGCCATGAAGATGCTCGGCGACCGCACCGCAACCCCCGGCGTAGCGCCCGCGCTGCCGAGCCAGTTCACCGACGTCGAGGAGGAGCCCTTCCCCATCGACACCACGCCCATCGAGCGGGTCGGCCTGATCCTTCAGGACATGCCCGAGACCGTCGAGCGGCTGCAGCCTGCCGAGTTCGCCTGGGTCGGCGGCGACCCCGGCGCCGAGATGCCGCAGGCACCGCTGGTCATCCTCCAGAAGCTCGGCAGCGATGGCGTGACCTTCGAGAATGTCATCCTCCCCGACTTCACCACCTACTCCAACCGCTCGAGCCGCTTCCTCACCCGCATCCGGCAGCCCGACGAGGTGGAGTGGCAGTGGGTGGTACGCTGGGAGGAGCTCTACAACTTCCCCGCCGGCACCTACCGCTTCTATGTCTCGGGCAGCTACCTCTCCTCGCTGACCGACACGACCTTCACCCCCTATGTCATCAACAGCCGCGCCTTTGAGGTGCTGCCGACGGGGCTGAATGTAACGGCGACGCAGAGCGGCAACACCATCACCGGCACGCTCAGCTACGATGCCGATGCGCAGATGAACTTCTCGCTCAACATCGATTCCGACCCGGGCGCGGTCTCCGGCAACTTCCGCCTTCGTAACAGCTGGACCCCCTCGGGCTCCGAGCCGCCGGCGGTTGCCGGCACCGATGTGACCGAGAGCAGCTTCGACCTCACGCTTCGGCAGGGAACCTCTGCAGCCGCGCTTCCGGCCGGCGCAATCACGCTGGCGACGGCCGGCCAGGACGGCGGACCGCGCCGCCCCGTCACCACCTACAACATCGACCTCTCCACCCTCACCAGCGGCGTCTGGGAAGCGGTGGTGAGCGTCACCGACCTGCACGGAAATCCGGGCACCACCACCCTCTCGATCACCATCCCCTAATCCGCCGCTCTGCGCGGCTGCTACCCCCGCGGAATTGTCCATGTCTTTGATTCGAATCAGCAGCCTCTCTGCGCTCCTTCTCTTTGCAGCCTGCACCACCGAGGTCACCGTCAACAACCGCGATAGCGGTGGCGGCGGCGGCGGCGGTGGCGGAAGCACCGACACGGGCGCCAGCTCCGATACGGGCGCCGGCGCAGGCCCTGATTACCAAGTCGATGCGACGGTTTCTGGCGGCTCCGCCCCGGGCAGCTTCACGGGCAGCACCGAAACAGCCGTCGAGGGCCAGAACACCGCCTCGGTCTTCCAGGGCAGCGTCATCGTCAACCTCGCGTCGGCCGATGGCACCATCATCTCCTTCCAGGTCAACACGACCGGCACGGAGCTGCCCGGCAGCGTTGCCATCACGGGCGCGCCGCCGGAGGGCACCTGGCTCACCACCACCGGCGCAACCGGCATCCGTGAGAGCAGCGGCGGCGCCATCCGCG